>NZ_BAAGZJ010000007.1:0-143392 GCF_054778635.1 Nocardiopsis nanhaiensis | reverse complement strand
GGCAGGCCGAAGACGGCAAGGGCAGCAAGGGCGGTCAGGGTCGCAAGCGTGCTGCGGTGGCGATGATCAACATCATGGTGCCCCTGCCCACCTTCCTCGGCCTCCAGAACCAGACCGAGGGTGCGGGCCCGGCGATGACCCAGGACGGGCAGGTGGTCTCCATGGCCGCGATCCGTGCCCTGGCCCCCAACAGCGTGCTGCGCCGGATGATCACCTCCCCCAAGGGCGACCGGGTGCTGGACGTGGGCCGCACCCAGCGCGATGCCACGGGTGCTCTGCGGGATGCGGGGATGTTCGGCCACACCACCTGCGCCTGGCCCCAGGGGTGCAACTTCCCGGCCAGCGGGTCGGAGGCCGACCACAAGCAGAGCTTCTCGGCCGGTGGGTCCACCAGTGCGGACAACATTCAGCCGCTCTGCTCGGACCATAACCGGTTGAAGTACCGCAGGGAGACCAACCCCGAGCAGTCCACCTGGCAGGGCCGCCCCTCCCACCGCAACCGGGGCAACAAGAACAAGGGGGAGAACTCGGGTGGAGGTAAGGACCCGCCCGCAGACCCCGATCCAACCCCCACACCCACCCGCACACCCGAGGAGCGGTAACCACCCGCCAAGGCCCAACCGCCCCACGCCCCCATGCCCTGGCTCCCCGGCGCCCTCCCGAAGGGGTTCGCGCTGCCCACAGTGACCGGCCGCGACACCCGGCCCGTCAACGCTCCGGCGCAGTGGCCCACCGGCCGCAAGGCCGTGCTGTTCGGGGTTCGGGGTCCGCAGCCCAGAATGACCGGCCGCGACACCGCCAGGCGTCAACGCTCCGGCGCAGGGGCAGGCATCGGCCGCCAGGCCGACGCAATTATCGGGCGGAGCCCGAGTTTGTCCCGCTCAGGCCTCGACCACCCGTCCCCCTTTCCCGATAGCCGCCCACCCGCCGTCGTAGCGAAGCGGGTCAAGGTGGAGCGCCACTGACGCGCGAAGCGCTCGATGGCGACGACCTTGACGCGCGCAGCGGAGACGGCCACAATCACGCGGCGGGAAAGGAGGACACCCCAAACCAACAGGGGCACCCCCCACCAGAACAGGCAACCCCAACTCCCACCCCAAGGGCACCCCTCATCAACCCAGGGACCCTGCCAGGCCAGACCCGACGGGTCAGAGCTCTTCACCAGACGAGTCTGGGATGCCCACAGCCTCCGCGATGGCCGTGCCGAAGGCCTCCATCCCCTGGGCATTGGGGTGCAGCGGGGCGGCGACGCTGCTGGGGATCAGGCCCTCCAGGTAGCGCTCCCCCGACGGGGCGCACACGTCGTGGCCTTCGCTGACGGCCGCGAGGTCGACGTAGGTGCCACCATGCGCGACGGCCTGACGCTCCAACACGTCGTTGAGGTTGTCGACCGAACCCTGGATGTAGTCGGCGTCCCGGCCCCACATGGGCTGTGCTGGCCAGCAGCCTCCCTCTCGGAGGTAGGTCCCGTAACCCGCGACTACGATGTCGGCGTTGGGGGCGCGGTCTCGGATCTCCGTGAGCGCCTGGTCGAGTTCGGGTTCCCAAGCCTCGATGTCCTCAGCGAGCTCGTCTCCCCCGCCCTCGGTGAAGCGCTCCTCGCAGGAACTGCCGTGCGGTTCACGCAGGAGGTTCAGGCAGCCCAGGGTCGTCAGGACCAGGCTGTTGTCGTTACCGCCCACGGTGAGGGAGACCAGGTCGGTGTCCTCGCCCAGGGCGTCGTACTGGGGCGGCAGGAAGCCGTACTGCTCCCCGCTGAAGTCAGAGAGCTTGGCCCCCGAGCAGCTGACGTCGGTGAGGTCCGCGCCGAGCGCCTCCGATGCGACCTGGGGGTAGTTCCGGTCGGAGCGCAGGCACGCGATGTTGCGGTCCTGTTCGGGGATGAGGGGTCCGGCCGCGGCGGAATCACCGAGCGCGACGTAGTTGAGTGGTGCGGCCTCTGCTGGGGCTTCCTCGGCCTGGACGGGCGCCGTCGTAGCAACCCCAATACTCACAGTAGCCACTCCAGCCACGGCGATCCTGGTCAACCCTTGCTTTCCCACGGGGCCTCCGCTGTTTTTCGCTGTTCGCAACCCTGCATCACATGATGCGGGACGCTCCCCGCACGTGGGCTCCAGAGCCACCCGGGACCGCGGAGAGCGCCCCGCGACCGGCACCGAAACCGCAGGTGGTTCGGGGGAGCCGTCGAGGGAGCGCACGCCCCGCGCTCAGGCGGGCCCCGGGTGCGCCTCGGGCTCACCACCGGACTCCCCCCGCTCAACCGCAACGGGACGTGCTCAGTCCTCCATGCGCTTAGTCGAGGAGGAGCTCCCCGAGCACCTGACCGCCTAGGACATCCCCCGTCGGGCGGAAGCCCACGTTCAGGTAGAAGCCCTCCGGGCCCTCGCCACCGGGGATCCAGAGGACGGTAAGCCGGTTCTGGCCCCGGCGACGCGCCTCCTCCGCCACAGCATCGACGGCGAAGCGGCCGTAGCCCCTTCCCTGGTGTTCGGCGGAGACGTTCAGCCGCCAGAGGCCGCAGCGGAAGGCGTCGATCTCCGTGTCCGGGGCGAACCCGGCCATCACGAAGGCGACCACCTCGTGACCGTCCCGGACAAGCCGGGGCCAAGCGTTGCCGTCAGGGGCCGCGTAGGCCTCGGCCAGGGATCGTTCGACTGAGGCCACGAAACGCTCCTGGCTCGGGTGAACACGCACCTCACAGGCGGCATCAACGTTCTCTGAGGTGATCTTCTCAAGGCGAAGGACTGGGGGTGTGTTGTCCATGGAGGGAACCGTAGATCCCCGGGCCGAGCCGAAAAGCCGCCGCGGGTGTTCCCCTGCCATGGGCGCACGCGTCGCGGCGGTCGCCGCCCCTGGGTCACGGGCGCAGGGAACGCCCTCCTCAGCCCGGGCCAGGGGCCGGGCCGAAGAGAGCGCTCTCGCTCAGCACGTGGGATCAGCGCCCGGGAAGTGCCCCGCCGTTGACTCCCAGGACCTGACCGGTGGTCCATCCCGCCTCGGGTGAGGCGAGGAAGGCCACGACCGCAGCGACATCGTCGGGGGTACCCGCACGCCCGACCAGGGTCTCGGCGGTGAGTGTGTCGTGTCGGCCCGAGCGGCCCTCCATGGTGAAGAACTCGGTGTCCTGGACATAGCCGGGGGTGAGTGTGTTGACGGTGATCCCGTCGGGACCGCCCCGCTTGGCGAGGTCCAGCCCCCAGCCGCATAGCCCGGCCTTGGCCGCGGCGTAGGCGTCGCCGCCGCCCCGGTGCGCGGCGATGGAACTGATGTTGACGACCCTGCCTCCCGGGCGTTGGAAAGCAGGCCAGAGTGCCTGGGTCAGCATCATGGCGGACAGGAGGTTGGCGTCGATGGTGCGCCGGTAGATGTCGAAGGCGCCCTTCAGGTCGACCGGGGCTTCCTTGATGATCCCTCCGGCGTTGTTGACCAGGACGTCGACGGGCTCGGCGGAGAGCTGGTCGGCGGCGTCCAGGACCGCGTCCTCGTCGGTGAGGTCGACGGCCAGGGGGACGATCCGTAGGCCGACGTTGTCGGAGGCGACCCGCTCGAGGACCTCCTTGCGGCGGCCGAGGATGTGGACCTCTTCCCCGGCCGAGGCGAAGCGCTCGGCGATCGCCCGCCCCATGCCCGTTCCGCCTCCGGTGACGATGACTCTGCGCATGTGTTTCCTTCATCGCTGGGGTGATCGCGCGCAGGAAACCACGTCGCCGCCGGCGGGGCAACTCCGTTGGCGACACCCGGCGGACGCAACAGGACCCCGATGAATGCAACACGTAGCATTTTCATTACCCAAAGTAACATCATGCCGCCGAGTCGCCCTGGAGCTCCCATGAAATCGCCCGTCAGACCGCACCAGATGGCCCTGCGGATCGCCACCGGCGCGTCCATCCTCAACTCCGGGTTGGACAAGCGCGGGGCCGACGAGGACACCGCCGTGGGCCTGCACGGCATGGCCGTGGGCACGTACCCGTTCCTGGACAAGATCGACCCGGTCACCTTCACCAAACTCCTGTCCGCCGGGGAGATCGCCCTGGGTAGCGCACTGCTGGTGCCCCTCGTGCCGAACAAGCTCGCGGGCGCGGGGCTGAGCGCCTTCGCGTCCGGTCTACTCGGCCTCTACCTGCGCACACCCGGCATGCACAAGCCCGGGAGCCTGGCGCCCACCTCCGAGGGCCTGCCGCTGTCCAAAGACCTCTGGCTGCTCGGCGCCGGACTCGCCCTGGTACTGGAGCGCTGCGAACAGGACTGAGTCCCAGCGCTGGACCCCCACCCCGGCCCCGGAGCGAAAACCCTTCGCCCCGGGGCTTTCGCGTGTGTACCGTTCAGCTCTCAGCCAGCATCCTGCCCCCTACGGAGAGGACACCCGTGCCTACCACCACCGTGCGACCGGTCACCGCTCCTGCCCCGGCTCGGGGAAACCGGTAACACCCCTGCACACCGCCCGGCCCCGGGCCCGACAGACGGGGCCTCCGGGCTGACGTGGCAGGACATCCGAGAGCCCTCCGCTGAGGCGGGCCGGGCAGCCGAGCGCTGCCCCGTCCACGCGCCGATCGGCGCCTTCGCCATGCCTCAACGGGAGTCCTCCCATGTCCTCTTTCCGTGCGCCGTTCACGTGGCGCCCCGATGGCTCACCCTCCCTCGGTCCGGACTTCCTCCGGCTCTGGTGGTCCGCCGCCCTCACCAACCTCGGTGGCGGTTCCCTGCTCGCCGCCGGCCCTCTACTGGTCGCCGCCCTCACCGACTCGGCGGCGGTGGTCGCCGGTGCCGCCTTCGTGCAGATGCTGCCCACCCTGCTCTTCTCCCTCACCTCGGGCGCCCTCGTCGACCGGTGGTCCCGCCGGGCCGTCCTCGTCTCGGCCAACCTGGCGCGGGCCATAGTCCTGGCCGTGCTCGCCGCGGTGCTGCTCGCAGGGGTCCCACCCGTGTGGGTTCTGTACGCCGCGCTGTTCGTGCTGGGCGTCGCCGAGACCCTTGCCGCCCCCGCCTACGGTGCGATGGTGGTGTCGGTCGTACCCAGGGCCCTGCTCGGCCGGGCCAACGCCCGGTTGGCGCTGACCTTCTCCCTCAACAACCAGCTGCTCGGCCCTCCGCTGGGCGCCTTGATGTTCGGGGCCGCGTGGGCGTTCCCCTTCGGTTTCGACGCGATCGCCCACGTCATGGCCGCGCTGCTCGTCCTCCGCATCGCGGTACCGCCCGTGCCGAAGCCCGAAACCGGCGGAAAGGCCGGGGACGGTCAGCGAACCGCACTCCGGAGCGCGGTTCGGGACGGGCTGGCGTACGTGTGGCAGACGTCCGCGCTGCGCACGCTGTGCGCGTGCATCCTGGTCATGAACCTGACCGGGGTGGGCGCCTTCGCGATCTGGGTGGTCTACGCCCAGGAACGGCTGGGCTTGAGCGACACGCAGTTCGGGCTGTTCATCTCCGCGGGCGCGCTCGGCGGCCTGGTTGGCTCCGCGGTCTTCGAGTGGCTTGAGCCTCGGTTGGGCCTGGTGTTCCTGCTGCGGTGGGGTCTCGTGGTGGAAGCGCTCACCTACGCGGCTCTGGCGTTGGCCTCGAACGGCATCGTGGCGGGGGCCGTGATGGTGCTGTTCGGGGTGCACACGATGGTGTGGGGCACGGCCGCTGTGACGGTACGCCAGCGGGCCACTCCGGACCGCCTGCTCGGCCGGGTGGGAAGCGTGTACCGGTGGACCGACATCGGTGGTGCGGCGCTGGGCGCGCTCCTCGGCGGGATCCTCGCGGAGCACGTGGGCCTGTTGGCGCCGTTCTGGCTCGCCGCGGCATCCGTGGGTGCCCTGACCCTCGCCGTGTGGCGGCCCCTGGGTGTCGCCCGCCCGCTCTGACCGGACAGGGACCGATGCTACTGAATGGTCATTAATCTATTATCCACCTGGACATTCACAAAAGAGGACTGAGTTCCAGAATACAGAACTTCATATGGTGTTTACATATCACCATTGGAAGGTTACGGTTCTGGAAAGCGCACACCGGACTCGGCACCCCCACGAACGGCCGTGATCCACCGGGCGCCCATCGCACACACTGTCCACCAAGATCGGCCATTCGCCAACTGGGAGCGCTCCCAACCTCCTAGGCGAAAACAGCCCGTCCCCCATACCCACCCCCATCCTCCCCCACTTCCTCCTATCCCCCGAGGTCAGACCGGCCATGCGCACACGATCGCCACCATGCACCCGTTGGAACAGCGGATACGCCCGAGTCGTGCGCCGCGCGCCCGACACCCTTATCGCTCCTTTGTGGAACACCCGCTCACCCTGAGGACCCAAATATGAGAAGTACCCGCGACGCAAGGAAAACGCCGTGGGCTCGACGAGGAATTGCTGTGGCCGCCGGATTCGGCCTCATCGCCTCGGGAGCCTACGCGTTCTCCTCCCCCGCGACCGCCGACCTGGTCTCGTCCGCGGACGACGTCAGCACCGCCGAACGCGTCGAGAACCCCTATGAGGGCGCGCCCGTCTACGTGAACCCGATCTGGTCCGAGAACGCCGCCTCGGAACCGGGCGGCGAGGCCATCGCCGACGAACCCACCGGTGTGTGGATGGACCGGATCGGCGCCATCGAGGGCAACGACAGTCCCACGACCGGCGACATGGGTCTGCGCGACCACCTCGAGGAGGCGGTCGAACAGGCCGCCGGCGAACCGCTGGTCTTCCAGGTGGTCATCTACAACCTTCCTGGCCGTGACTGTGCCGCACTGGCCTCCAACGGCGAGCTCGCGGCCGATGAGATCGACGTCTACGAGTCCGAGTACATCGACCCCATCGCCGAGATCCTCGCCGACTTCGAGGACTCGCCCCTCCGCATCGTCACCACGATCGAGATCGATTCCCTCCCCAACCTCATCACCAACATCTCCCCCAGGGAGACCTACACGCCCGAGTGCGACGAGATGCTCGAGAACGGCAACTACGTCGACGGTGTCGGCTACGCGCTGGGCCAGCTCGGCGCGATCGACAACGTCTACAACTACGTGGACGCCGGCCACCACGGCTGGATCGGCTGGGAGGACAACTTCGTCCCCTCCGCCGAGCTGTTCTACGAGGCCGCCAACGCCAACGGGGCCTCCCCCGACGACGTGCACGGCTTCATCGCCAACACCGCCAACTACTCGGCCCTGGAGGAGGAGAACTTCTCCGTCACGGACGAGGTCGACGGCACTCCGGTGACCGAGTCGGAGTGGGTCGACTGGAACCAGTACGTCGACGAGCTCTCCTTCTCCCAGGCGCTGCGCGAGGAGCTGGTGACACAGGGCTTCGGCTCCGACATCGGCATGCTGATCGACACCTCCCGCAACGGCTGGGGCGGCGACGCCCGGCCCAGTGGCCCGGGACCCGAGACCGACGTCGACGCCTACGTGGACGAAGGCCGCTACGACCAGCGCATCCAGTCCGGCAACTGGTGCAACCAGTCCGGAGCGGGCCTGGGCGAGCGCCCGACCGCTGCACCCGAGCCCGGCATCCACGCCTACGTGTGGATGAAGCCCCCGGGTGAGTCTGACGGCTCCAGCGAGGAGATCGACAACGACGAAGGCAAGGGCTTCGACCGGATGTGCGACCCCACGTACGAGGGGAACCCGCGTAACGGCAACAACATGAGCGGCGCACTGGACAACGCGCCGATCTCCGGCCACTGGTTCTCCGAGCAGTTCCAGGAGCTCCTGGCCAACGCACACCCGCCCGTCGAGTAGCACTCCTTGACGGGCTGGGGCTCACTCCCGAGCCCCGGGGCGTCCGTCCACCCGCGCGGGGTGGACGGGCGCCCCGCCCCTGTACAGGGCCCTGAGCCGCCCCGTCGCCCTACGCCCGGATGTCCGAACCGTGCCGGGTCAGGGGCATGACCTCGATGTCCATGTAGGGGAAGAGCGGCAGGCCCCACAGGATCTCGTGCAGCTCGTCGGCGGAGCCCACGTCGAAGACGCTGATGTTCGAGTACTGGCCGACGATCCGCCAGATGTGGAGCCACCTGCCCTCTTTCTGGAGCCGCTGCGCGTACTCCTTCTCCCGGGCGACGGTCTCGGCGCGCTCCTCCGGGTCCAGGTCGCGGGGGATGTCGACGTCCATGCGTACGTGGAAGAGAGCCATGGGAAACCTCCTCGTGTCGTGGTCCGGAACGGGTCCTGCGGTGGACCCTTTGGCAGACCCCGCGATCAGGCGCGGGTGAAGCGTTTGACGGCATCCGGGTCGAGTTCGACGCCCAGCCCGGGACCCTCGGGTAGGTGCAGCTGACCCTCGGCGTAGCGCAGGGGTTCCACCAGGAGCTCCTCTGCCAGCAGGAGGGGGGCGAACAGTTCCGAGCCGTAGTTCACGCCCGGTTCCGCACAGGCGAAGTGGAGTGAGGCCGCGGTCCCGACCGGGCCCTCCAGTGAGGTGGCGCCGTGCAGGGCGATGCCCGCTGCCTTGGCGATGGCCGCGATCTCCCGGCTCTGTACCAGGCCGCCGACCTTGGTGGTCTTGAGGGCGATGACGTCGGCTGCACCCTGACGCACCACTTCCAGGGCGTCGTGCGGACTGCACACGGACTCGTCGGCCATGACGGTGGCACCGAGGCGGCGGGTGAGCTCTGCGAGAACCTCGATCTGTTCACCCGGTGTGGGCTGTTCGACCAGTTCGACCCCTGCCTCGAGGAGACGGGGCAGGTGCTTGAGCGCGGTGAACCGGTCCCACCGGGCGTTGACGTCGATGCGCACCGAAGCCCTGCCACGCAAGGCCTCGGCGATTTCCGCCACCCTGCGGGTGTCCTCAGTGGGCGGGAGCGCCCCCATCTTCAGCTTGAAGCTGTAGTGCAGCCGCGCATCGATTTTCTCCTCGATCTCGGCGAGGACTTTGTCCACGGGAGCGGAACCGAGTGCCCAGGTCACGTCGATGGAGTCACGGAAACGGCCGCCCAACAGGTCGTGGACGGGTACGCCGAGTGAGCGCCCCCAGGCATCGTGCAAGGCAACGTCCACGGCAGCTTTGGCGAACCGCGCGTTGGCCACGACCCGCTCCAGGTGGGCCATGATCCCCGGGATCCGGTTGACCGGTTGGCCGACGACGGCCGGGGCGAGGTAGCGGTCGACGAGCGCCTTCATCGTCTCCACCGACTCGCCTCCCCACCACGGGCCCCCGGGCACCACTCCCTCGCCGTACCCGACGACCCCGGCCTCGGTGGTGACCGAGACCAGCAGGATCGGCTGTTCGGTGGCGGTGGTGGTGGCGAACTTGTGCGGCCGGATGAGGGGGACGTCGAGGATGACGCTGTCCACGGAGCGGACGGTGAGTTCGGACATGCGGACTTCCTGTGCGGGTTGGGTGACGGACACGGCCGGCCCGCCACGGGCGACGACCGGGCCGGTCCGGGGCTCAGCTCTCGGGGTCGAGGGCGAAGTGGTACTCGACGCGGCTGAGGCCGTCGTCGCCCTTCACCGGGTCCAGGATCAGCTCAGGTTTGGTGGCCGACGCGACATCGTCCTCCACCCACGCGCCGCCGTTGAAGTACAGCTGTGTCGTGATGGGGTGCCTGCCCGGGTGGGACACGATCAGGTGCAGGTGGGCGGGGCGCCACGGGTGGCCGTTCTGGGCTTCGATGAACTGTCCGGTGGGGCCGTCGGTGGGGATCTGGTAGGGCGCGGGCAGCACGGTGGTGACCGAGTAGCGGCCCTCATCGTCGGTGACGATGGTGCCGCGCAGGTTCCACTCGGGCAGATGGGGAGCGAACTGCGAGTAGTAGCCCTCGGCGTCGGCGTGCCACAGCTCGATCCGGGCGCCGCCGAGACCGTGGCCGTCCAGGTCGGTGACCTGACCGGAGAAGACGAGGAGCTCGCCGCTGGCATCCTCCTCGCGCATGGGCATGGTGCAGACCGAGGGGAGTTCGGGCGCGTCGGGGACGTGGTAGGGGCCTTCGATGCTGCCCTTGGTTCCCTTCCTGGACTCGGCGAGCACCTCCTCCACGGAGTGCTCGATGAACACGTCCAGGAACAGGGGCCACTCGCCGCCTTCGCCGACGTCGATCAGCCACTGCTTGAAGACCCGGTACTCGGGATAGGTGACCTCGTGCTTGAGGATGACTCCGTTCAGTGCGGCCAGCGCGTCCTTGGCGATGGCGGCCAAGCGCTCTGGCGAGGTGTCGGCACTGACCCGCTCGGCGGTGAACTTCTCGGTGGCGGCGCTGCCAGAGCCGGAGGCTGTGGGCGATGCGGAGACGGTCATGGGGGCTCTCCTCGCGGATGTCGCGGACGGGAGTGGTGACAGGGACGCGGCCATCGGGTGCGGATCCGACTGCCTGATGTACGCTGTGCGTACTAATATATCGCTGTGCGTACAATGCTCAGTGTGCGCTGGTTCACCGGCGCTGTCAATGCCAGACTTCGGCTGCACGCCGACACGGAGGATCCATGACCAGCACCGACCGCGACTTCATCCAGAGCATCGAACGGGGTTTCACCGTTCTCGCCGCCTTCGACGAGCACCACCCGAACCCCACTCTGGCCGAGGTCGCACACGCCACCGGCCTCTCCCGGCCCGCCGTACGGCGCATCCTCCTCACCCTCCAGAAGCTCGGATACGTGACCGGAGCGGACGGCCGCTGGCGGCTCACTCCACGGGTCCTCAGCCTGGGCCAGCACTTCTCCGCGACCCATTCCCTGACCGAGGCAGCCCAGCCGCACCTGCTGCACCTCGCCGAGAAGACCGGCGAGTCGGCTTCACTCGGGGTTCTCGACGGCACGGAGGTCGTCTACGCGGCCCGGGTCCCGGTCCGCCGGATCATGAGCATCAACGTCTCCGTCGGGACACGGGTCCCGGCCTACGCCACGTCCATGGGGCGCGCACTCCTGGCCTGGTCCCCATCCGAGACGGTCGAGCAGGTCATCGCCGGGTCCGACTTCGCGCAGCTGGGCCCCGCGACCCTCACCGAACCCGAAGCGCTGCGCCGCCAACTGGCGGTGGTCCGCAAGCACGGGTACGCCCAGACCTCCGACGAGCTGGAGCGCGGGCTCATCACCCTCGCCGCACCGGTCCGGGACGCGTCAGGTGTCTCCATCGGCGCCCTGGCCAGTTCGTCCTCGACCGGCCGGACCTCCGCCGAGGACTTCCGGTCCCGGGTGGCGCCGCTCCTGATGGAGGCCGCCCACCAGCTCGGCAGGCAGTGGGGGTTCCCCGGGCCGACACCCACCCCCCTGGGCCAGTCCTAGGCATTTGCCCGGTGTGACCCAGGGCACCGGGTGCCATTGTGGTGTGCAATCTCGCCGAAACGACCTGTTCACGGCGGGTTCATCCGCACCACTGGAGGAACCGGTGACCGAGACCCTGGACCACGTCCGCTCCCTCCTGTCCGACGCCCTCGTCGAGGACCATGCGAACGGCCGCTACCAGATGCGGCGTTCGGCCTTCACCGACGAGGAGCTCTTCGAACTCGAGATGAAGTACATCTTCGAGGGCAACTGGGTCTACCTCGCACACGAAAGCCAGATCCCGAACGTGGGTGACTACTTCACCACCCACATCGGCCGCCAACCGATCGTCATCACCAAGGGCAAGGACAGCGGGCTCAACGCGCTCATCAACGCGTGCAGCCACCGGGGCGCGATGCTGTGCCGCCGCAAGACCGACAACCGCACCACCCTGACCTGCCCGTTCCACGGGTGGACGTTCAACAACGCCGGGAAGCTCCTCAAGGCTAAGGACCAGCGGAGCGGCGGCTACCCCGAGCAGTTCAACAAGGACGGCTCGCACGACCTGACGAAGGTGGCCCGATTCGAGAGCTACCGCGGCTTCCTGTTCGGCAGCCTCAACGCCGACGTCAAGCCTCTGGACGAGCACCTCGGCGACACCCGCACCATCCTCGACATGCTCGTCGACCAGTCACCCGACGGTTTGGAGGTGCTGCGCGGCTCCTCCACGTACACCTTCGACGGCAACTGGAAGCTCCAGGCCGAGAACGGCGCCGACGGCTACCACGTCTCCTCCACCCACTGGAACTACGCGGCCACGACCGCGCGACGCACCGCCGGTGAGTCCGCCAACGAGACCAAGGCGATGGACGCCGGAACCTGGGGCAAGCAGGGCGGCGGGTACTACTCCTTCGACCACGGCCACCTCCTGTTGTGGATGTGGTGGGGCAACCCTCAGGACCGCCCCCTCTTCCCCCAGCGGGAGGAGCTCGCCGAGCGCTACGGGGAGAAGAAGGCCGAGTTCATGGTGGGAGCGTCCCGCAACCTCTGCCTGTACCCGAACGTGTACGTGATGGACCAGTTCTCCAGCCAGATCCGGCATTTCCGGCCGATCTCGGTGGACCGGACCGAGGTCACCATCTACTGCATCGCCCCCAAGGGCGAGAGCGACGAGTCCCGCGCCAACCGCATCAGGCAGTACGAGGACTTCTTCAACGCCACCGGTATGGCCACCCCGGACGACCTGGAGGAGTTCCGCTCCTGTCAGAAGACCTACCGGGCCGACTCCGCCCCTTGGAACGACCTCAGCCGAGGCGTGACCCACCAGCTCAACGGTCCGGACGAGACAGCACTCGGCATCGGACTGGACAACGTCCTGTCGAGCGGGGCCAAGACCGAGGACGAGGGGCTCTACCCGATCCAGCACGGCTACTGGCGCGACCAGATGGTCACGGCCCTGGCCGCGGAGAGCACCGGCCCCACCGAGGAAAGCACCGAGAGCTGAGAGCACGGACCATGACGATCACCGAATCCGCGCCCACGACCGCCGCGACCATCACCCGGGCCGAGGTCGAGGAGTTCCTCTACTTCGAGGCCCGACTCTTGGACGACCGCCGGTTCGAGGACTGGCTGGAGTGCTACCACCCGGACGCCGAGTACTGGATGCCCGCGTGGGACGACAACGGAGACCTGACCGAGGACCCGCAGCGCGAGATCTCGCTCATCTACTACTCCAACCGGGGCGGCCTGGAGGACCGGGTGTTCCGCATCCGCACCGACCGGTCCAGTGCGACCTCGATGCCGGAACCCCGCACCGGCCACAACATCACCAACGTCGAGATCCTCGAACGGCGCGGGGGAGAGATCGACCTGCGCCACAACTGGGTGTCGCTCTACTACCGGTACCAGACCACCGACACCTACTTCGGCAACACGTTCCTGACCCTGGACCTGGCCGGCGACCGACCCCGTATCCGCAAGAAGCGGATCGTGCTGAAGAACGACTGCGTACACCACGTCGTCGACATCTACCTCCTCTGACCCGCCCGAGAACGACGAAACGAGGCCCGCATGGCTCACCAGGTCGCACTGACCTTCGAGGACGGCGTCACGCGCATCATCCGGTGCGCACCGGCGGAGACGGTGGCCGACGCCGCCTACAAGGCACGCATCAACATCCCCTTCGACTGCCGGGACGGTGCCTGCGGCACCTGCAAGGCGTTCTGCGAGAGCGGCGACTACGACGGCGGCGACTACATCGAGGACGCGCTCACCGACGACGAGGCCGAAGACGGGTACTGCCTGCCCTGCCAGATGACCCCGGAGAGCGACCTCGTGGTCCAGGTCGCCAGCACCTCGGCCGCGGCAAAGACCGGTGCTGCCGCGCACACCGGCACACTCACCGAACTGCGGCACCTGTCCGACACCACCGTCGCCTTCACCCTGGAAGTCGACGACCGGGACGACCTGGCCTTCCTCGCTGGCCAGTACGTGAACGTGCGGGTCCCGGGTACCGATTCCACCCGCTCCTACTCCTTCAGCTCCGGCCCCTCCGCCCGTCATGCGTCCTTCCTGGTGCGGATCACCGAGGGCGGCCTGATGTCGGAGTACCTGAGCGGCCGGGCCCGCGAGGGCGACCGGCTGGAGTTCACCGGCCCGCTGGGCGCCTTCTTCCTGCGGGAGCAGAAGCGGCCGGCGCTCCTGTTGGCGGGCGGCACCGGCCTGGCTCCGCTGCTGTCCATCCTGGAGAAGACCAAGGACTCCCCCGCCGAGCACCCGGTCCACCTGATCTACGGGGTTTCCACGGACGAGGACCTCGTCGGACTCGAGACCTTGGAGCGCTACGCAGCCGAGCTGCCGAACTTCACGTTCTCGTACTGCGTGGCCGACCCGGCCAGCTCCGCACCCAACAAGGGCTTCGTGATGTCGCTGATGGGCCCGGAGCACCTCAACGACGGCGACGTGGACGTCTACCTGTGCGGCCCGCCCCCGATGGTGGAGGCCGTACGCGGGCACCTCTCCGCGGAGGGGATCGCACCGGCCGGCTTCTACTTCGAGAAGTTCAACGTGGCGGCGGCACCCTCCGAGGGCGAGAAGGAGACCATGCGGTCCTCCCTTGGCGTGGAGGTGGCCCGGTGAGCACCGCGATCCACCCGGGCCGGTTCGACCAGCGGGTCGTCGCCGTGACCGGCGCCGCTCAGGGTATCGGGAGGTCGGTCGCCCTGCGGATCGCCGCTGAGGGCGGCACCATGGTCCTGGTCGACCGCTCCGCGATCGTGCACGAGGTGGTTGAGGAGATCCGGCGGTCCGGTGGCCGCGCCGACGCCCAGACCGCCGACCTCGAGTGCTACGAGCGGGCCGAGGAGTCCCTCGACCTTGCCCACAGCAGGCACGGACGGATCGACGTGCTGGTCAACAACGTGGGGGGCACCATCTGGGCCAGGCCTTTCGAGAGGTACTCGGCCGACCAGATCCAGACCGAGATCCAGCGCTCCCTGTTCCCCACGCTGTGGGCCTGCCGCGCCGTCCTGCCGCACATGGTGGAAGCCAAGAGCGGCACCATCCTCAACGTGTCGTCCGTGGCCACGCGGGGGGTCAACCGGGTCCCGTACGCGGCGGCCAAGGGCGGGGTCAACGCCATCACCACCGCACTCGCGCTGGAGGCCGCACCGCACGGCGTCCGCGTGGTGGCGACCGCGCCGGGCGGCACCGAGGCCCCGGACCGCCGCGTACCGCGCGGCCCCGGTGCCGAGACCGACCAGGAACGGGACTGGTACCAGCAGATCGTGGACCAGACCGTCGACCACTCCCTCATGCGCCGGTACGGAGAACTCGACGAGCAGGCCGCCGCCATCTGTTTTCTCGCTTCCCCCGAGGCCTCCTACATCACCGGCACGGTTCTGCCCGTGGCCGGCGGGGACCTGGGCTGACCGGACACCGGCCCCGCCCCCTCTTTTCCGCAACCCCGCTACTTGCGCCTCACCCACCCCGCTCTGCCTGCCCTCCTTCCCACCCGTAAGGGAGTTCCGCGCATGCCCACCGCCAAGGAAACCCGTCCCGCGCACGCGTGGCGCAGTGCCCGGCACCGCACCACCGTTCGGTGGGTCGTCGCGATCGCGGCGATGGCCCTGCTCTTCGACGGATACGACCTCGTCGTCTACGGAACCGTCCTGCCGACCCTGCTCGCCGACCCCACTGACCTGGGGGACCTCACCCCAGGCCAGGCGGGGGCGCTGGGCTCCTACGCGCTCGTCGGCGTCATGGTCGGCGCCCTGATCGCCGGTGCGGTCGGTGACCGGGTCGGCCGCCGCAGGATGATGATCATCAACATCGTGTGGTTCTCCGTCGGCATGGGCCTGACGGCGATGGCCACCTCCGTGCTCGCCTTCGGTGTGCTGCGGTTCGTCACCGGCCTCGGGGTGGGCGCGCTCGTGGCCACCGCCGGCGCGGTCGTCGCGGAGTTCGCCCCGCCGGGGCGGCGCAACCTCTACAACGCGATCGTCTACAGCGGGATCCCCGCGGGCGGCGTGATGGCGTCCCTGATGGCCATGCTGCTCCAGGACGCGATCGGATGGCGCGGGCTGTTCTGGATCGGCGCGCTCCCGCTGGTGGTCCTGCTGCCTTTTGCCCTGGCCAAACTGCCCGAATCCCCGCGCTGGCTCCTGTCCCGGGGGCGCGCGGACGAGGCGGTCGCGCTGTCCGAGCGCATCGGTGTGCCGATGCCGGACGAGGCCGAGGCCAAGGCGGAGCGGGCCGAAAGCGACCGCACCGGCTTCGCCCTCCTTGCCAGCCGCCCCTACCTGCTGCCGACCGCGCTCATGGGGATGATGAGTTTCGCCGGGCTTCTGCTCACCTACGGCCTCAACACGTGGCTGCCGCAGATCATGTCGCAGGCCGGGTTCGACACCCAGGGGTCGCTGGCGTTCCTGCTGGTCCTCAACGGCGGCGCCATCCTCGGCGCGCTGTACGCGTCCTACCGCGCCGACCGCGGTCACCCGCAGCGGGTCATCGCGGTCACCTTCGGCCTGGCCGCGCTGGCGCTGGTGGTGCTGACCCTGGGCCTGCCCACGTGGATGCTGCTCGCGGCGGTCGCAATGGCCGGCGTCGGGACCATCGGCACCCAGGTGCTGGTGTACGGGTTCATGTCGAACTACTACCCGACCTCGGCGCGCGCCGCCGGTGTGGCCTGGTGTGCCGGGTTCGGTCGCCTGGGCGGGATCTTCGGCCCGCTCGTCGGCGGTCTGCTGATGGGTGCGGGGCTGAGCAGCGCGGCCTCGTTCTACGTCTTCGCCGGGATCGCGGTGCTGGGTACGGCGGTCACCTTGAGTGTCCCGCGCAGGCAGCGGCGGCACCTTCCGGCATCAGCCGAGGACACCGGGGTTCAGTCGGGAGACGGGCGTGAAACGTCCCCCTCTACCCTGGCCAGGTGAGTGATTCAGGACACATCGTGACCTCCCATATTCGCCAACGTGACCTCGACACCCTCCACGCCCTCCTCGGACTGGCCGGTGCGGAACGCTCCCTCCTGGTCCTGGTCGAGGGGCCGCTCGGGTCCGGAAAGTCGACGTTGGTCTCCCGCTTCGCCGGTCAGTGCCGTGACGGGGCCACCGCCCTGGTCACGGCGCTGCCGTGGGTGAGCGAGGAAACCTACGACCTGGCCGGGCAGATCCTGGACGCGCTCGGTCCCGTACACGGGACCGTCGGGGAGCCACCCACCGCCTCACCACAGATGCTGGTCGACACCCTCAACCAAGCGGACTCCCCTACGGTGATCGTGGTCGACGACGCCCAGTGGGCCGACGTCCCCTCCCTCCGCGCATTGGTCACCGCGGTGCGCCGGGGCCCCGGCGGGCAGGTGCTGGTCGTCCTCGCCGCGGACGACGGGAGCCGGGTCCCGCTGGCGGACTTCGCCGGCTTCCGCGACCACCACGTCGACCACACACTCAGCATGGGCGCCCTCACCTCCGCCGAGGTCCGCGAGCTGGCCAACGCGGTGTCGGGCGTCCACCTCTCCCCCGGAAAGGCGCACCTGCTGCACGCCCACACCGGCGGCGACCTTCCCTCCGTCCTTCGGATCCTGACCGAAGCCGACCCCGAGACCTGGCGGGACGGATCACGGGAGCTGCCCGTCCCGGCCGCCCTCGACGCGTCCGTACGTGACACCCTCGCCCGGTGTTCACCCGCCGGGGCCGCCGCCGCACGGTTGGTGTCCATCATGCGTACCCCCGTCCGCTTCGACGACGTCCGTGACGTGCTCGGGGTCCCCGACCCGCTGCCGGGATTGGACGATGCCGTCCGGCACGGGATCCTGCGCGCGGTCGGCGGCCCCGGCCGGGCCGAGTTCGGCTTCCCCACCCCCCTGGTCCAGGCGGCGGTCTACCGTTCGCTCGCACCGGCCGAGCGACGCGAACTCCACCTGCGGGCCGCGATGTCGCTGGGCGACACCGACACCGCCCTGGAGCAGCGGGCCGCGGCGGCGCTCGGCTGCGACGAGGGCCTGTCCGAGGCCCTCCACGAGCGCGCACGACTGCACGCCGGGGCCGGTGAGTGGCCGACGGCGGCACGCCACTACCTGACCGCGGCCGACCTCACCGAAGTTCCCGACAGCCGTGACACCCTCGTCATCGCCGGGGTGGACGCCCTGGTGGGAGCGGCGGACATCCCCTCGGCACTCCTGTACCGGCCGCTGCTGGAGGAGGTCCGTCCGTGCCCGTCACGGGAGACCCTCCTCGGTTACCTGGCCATTCACCGTGGCCGCCGGAGCGAGGCCGAGACCTACCTGCTCCGCTCCGAGGCGGCATCGGACCCCGTGAGCGACCCCGCCGGATATGCCAACACCGCTCAGCGCCTGGTGCTGCACTCCTTGTGCAGGTGGCAACCCGAACAGCTGGTGCACTGGGCCGACCGGGTCCAGGAGGTCGGCGCCCCCGACAGCTCCTCGGTGGTGGAGGCCCGGGCCATCCGGTCGCTTGGGCAGGCGGTAGTGCACGGAGAACTGGAGGGTTCGTGGGGGCGGATGGCGACCGCGCTCGACGGGCTCCCGTCCACCCAGGCACAAC
The DNA here is from genome assembly GCF_054778635.1 of Nocardiopsis nanhaiensis. Taxonomy (NCBI): domain Bacteria; kingdom Bacillati; phylum Actinomycetota; class Actinomycetes; order Streptosporangiales; family Nocardiopsidaceae; genus Nocardiopsis; species Nocardiopsis nanhaiensis. Next base: position 125,164 of record NZ_BAAGZJ010000007.1, on the reverse strand, counting down.
GGTTCCAGATGGCCGCCGGATGGGTCGCCCTGGTCATGGACGACCCGGTGCCCGCACGCCGCCTCCTGGAGAACGCGCTGCCGACCCGGGAGGGTGAGGGGTCCGCGCGGATCTCGCTGTGGGCCGAGGCCTGGCTGGCGCGCACCCACTTCGTCCTCGGCGAGTGGGACGAGGCGCTCCAAGTGGTGGCGCGCGCCTCGGCCCGGTTCGAGCAGTACGAACTCACACTCATCACGCCGCTCCTGCACTGGACCGCCGCCCAGGTGCACGCACTGCGCGGCGACCACACCGCCGCCGAACCCCACCTGCGCCGCCTGACCACCAACCCGGAGGGCTACCCGGTCCAGATCATCCCTTCTGCGATGGCGATGATCCAGTGCGCGGCGGCCCGAGGGGACCACGAAGCGGTGCTGCGCGCGGCCCAGCCCTTGGTCGACCTCGCCGAGAACCTCGACTTCCACCACCCCGGCTTCTGGCCGTGGCAGGACATGTACTCGGACGCGCTGGTCCTGGCGGGCCGGGTGGACGAGGCCGACGCCTTCCTGAGTCCGCACGAGGAACGGTCACGGCTGGCCGGCCACCGGTCCATGCGCGCCAAACTCGGCGCCGCACGCGGCCGGATCCACGCCGCGAGGGGGGACACCAACCGCTGCCAGCAGTCGTTCGAGCAGGCGCTGGCCCTGATCGAGGACGTCCCGCTGCCCTACTACAGGGCGCGGATCCACTTCGGGCACGGACAGGCTCTGCGCCGAGCGGGCAAGCGGAGGGAGGCCGACGCAGCGCTTGATTCGGCTCGGGAGATCTACCGGGGGTTGGGCGCGACCGTCTACGTGGAGCAGTGCGACCGGGAACGGCGTGCGGGCGGTTTCAACCAGTCCAGGTCGGAGGATCCGACACGGCTCACCGCGCAGGAGAGGGCGGTCACCGAACTGGTGGCCTCCGGGCTGACCAACCGGGAGGCGGCCGAGCAGCTCTGTGTATCGGTCAAGACGGTGCAGTACCACCTGACCAGGATCTACGCGAAGTTCGGTGTGCGCTCGCGGAGCGCGCTCGCGGCGAGGTTCGCCGAAATGTGAGAGGAGAGGACGCGCTGATGGCGGTGCGGTCGCGAGAGGGCGAACAGGGCGAGGGAAGCGGGGTTTCGCCGCAGGGCGAGCGGGCGGCTGCCGGTGGCCCGCGGTTGCTGGAACGCCCGGAGGCGCGACCGCCGTCGCTCCGGCGGTTGCGCTCCGATTTCGGCCTCGGATACGCGGCCTCGGCTGTGATCGCGCTGGTCTTCTCCGCGACCGGCCCGGTCGCCGTGATCTTCTCGGCGGGGACGGCGGGTGGGCTGAGCACGGCGGAGATGTCCTCGTGGATCTTCGGGGTGTTCTTCTGCAACGGTCTGCTGACCGTCGCTGCCAGCTGGTACTACCGGACGCCGCTGGCGTTCTTCTGGACGATCCCCGGAACGGTGGTAGTCGGCAACGCGCTCGCCGGGGGCCTCCGCTGGAGCGAAGTGCTCGGCGCGCTCCTGGTGACGGGGGCGGTGATCCTGGCCCTCGGGCTCAGCGGGCTGGTGCGGTGGGTGACCGACACGCTCCCGATGCCGATCGTGATGGCAATGGTCGCCGGCGTCTTCCTGGACTTCGGACTGGGTCTGCTGCGGGCGATGGGGGCACAGCCGTTCGTGGCGGTACCGATGGTGGCCGCGTTCGTCCTGCTCGGTGCGATGGGACGGTGGGGACGGTGGATGCCGCCGGTGCTGGGGGCCCTGCTCGTGGGGGTGGTGTCCGTGGTGGCGACCGGGAGCGCCGGAACCAACCCGAGCATGTCGCCGCCGGTGGCGGCCCCCCTGCTCCAGTCTCCGGAGTTCACCGTGCGGGCGCTGACCGAGCTGGTGGTGCCTGTGGCGATCACCGTGCTCATCGTGCAGAACGGCCAGGGTGTGGCGGTCCTGCGGGCCGCAGGTCATCGACCCCCGGTGAACTTCTCCGCGATCGCGTGCGGAGTGTGGTCCGTTGGAGTGGCGGCCGTGGGCGCGGTGTCCACCTGTCTGACCGGGCCGACGAACGCGCTGCTCGTGGCTTCCGGGGAACGGGACCGCCAGTACACGGGCGCGCTCGTGCTCGGACTCCTGGCACTGCTGGTGGGAGCGCTGGCCCCGGTGTTCGTGGGGTTGATGACGGCGGCGCCAGCGGCGTTCGTGGCCGCGCTCGGGGGCCTGGCGATGCTGCGGCCGCTCCAGGGGGCGTTCGTCGCGGGGTTCGGATCCACGCACACACTGGGGGCGCTGGTGTGTTTCCTGGTGACGGTCGCCGACGTGCAGCTGTGGAACGTGGGCGCGCCGTTCTGGGGGCTCATCGCGGGTACCGCGGTGTCCTGGCTGTTGGAGCCCGCACGGCGCTGTTGAGCGGGGTTCAACTAGTGTGGTGCGCGCCTCACCACCCCCGTTGGCTCCCCAACCCGAAGGGCCCTCCCCATGTCCTCCTCCGAAGCCTCCCGCCGCACCGCGCTCGTCACCGGGGCCTCTTCCGGGATCGGCGCGGCCGTGGCCGCCGTCCTGGTCGAGCGCGGATACCAGGTGTACGGGACCAGCCGCAACCCCGAGACGGTTACCGAGCCGGTGCCGGGGGTGGAGTACCTGGCCCTCGACCTGACCGACTACGAGTCGGTGGAAGCCTGCGCCAAGGCCGCGGGTGAGGTGGACGTGCTGGTCAACAACGCCGGGGAGAGCCAGAACGGACCGGTTGAGGAACTCCCCATGGAGGCGGTGGAGCGGGTGTTCCGCCTGAACGTGTTCGGCGCGGTCCGCCTCACCCAGCTGGTGCTCCCGGGAATGCGCTCGCGCGGGTACGGGCGCGTGGTCATGGTGGGTTCGATGCTGGCCAGCTTCCCCCTGGCGTACCGCTCCTCATACGTGGCGACCAAGGCGGCGATGAAGGGCTTCGCGGACGCGGTACGGCGCGAGGTGTCCCCCTTCGGTGTGGGGGTGACCACGGTGGAACCGGGTTCGATCAACACCGGCATCAGCGAACGCCGCACCCAGTACGTGGGGGACGAGTCCCCGTTCCGGGCGGAGTACCAGACCATGGTGGGCAGACTCAACGCCAACGAGGCGAAGGGCATCTCGGCGGAGAGGGTGGCGGCGACCGTGGTCGGGGCCGTCGAGGCGAAGCGGCCGCGCCCGCTGTACGCGGTGGGCAGCAACGCCCCGCTGGTGTTCGCGCTGCGCCGCCTGCTGCCGCGCGCGGCGATGCTGCGGGTCGTGGCCCGCAAGCACGGGCTGAGGTAACCGGAGTCCCCTGGACGGCGGGGCGGCGGGGTTCACGGCGGTCTGTCGGTCCCGGTGGTTACGCTCGCCGGGCAGCCGGAAAACCTAGGGGGAACCATGCGACAGCAGGCGCACTTCATGACGCTGGCCACGGCCGATCTGGACGCCGCGCGGCGCTTCTACCGGGACGGTCTCGGTTGGGAGCCGCTGGCCGACGTTCCGGGGGAGATCATCTTCTTCCAGGTAGCTCCCGGCCTGGTCTTGGGGTTGTTCGAGGCGGAGAAGTTCGACCGCGACCTCGGAGGCGGCTCCGGGGTCACGGGCGTCTCGGGGGTCACCCTCTCGCACAACGTCGAGAGCCCCGAGGATGTGGAGCGCACCGTCGAGACCATGGCCGAGGCCGGTGCGACGGTGGTCAAGGCAGCGCAGCACGGTGAGTTCGGCGGAGTCTTCCACGCGCACGTGCGCGATCCCAACGGCGTCGTCTGGGAGATCGCGCACAACCCCGGCTGGCGCGTGGACGCCTCGGGGACCGTAGTGCTCGACTGAGCCCTGGCCGGGTGATCCGGGTCACGGGGGCGGAGGAGAGGTGCAGGGGGAACCCGGTGCGGGCCGCCGGGCCCGGTCCCTTAGGTTGGCCGGACAAGGTATCGAGCCGACCGGAGGTACACGCGTGACCAGTGTCGTCAAGTTCAACGTCCTGACCGTCCCGGAGGGTGAGGGTTCCACGCTGGAGGAGCGTTTCGCCAAGCGTGCGGGGCTCGTGGAGGACCAGGAGGGGTTCGAGGAGTTCCAGCTCCTGCGTCCGGTCGAAGGCACGGACAAGTACCTCGTGTACACCCGCTGGCGGTCCGAGGAGGACTTCCAGAACTGGGTGAACGGGCAGGCGTTCAAGAAGGGCCACGCCCAGGCCGCGTCCGACGCGAAGAAGGACGGCCACGCCCAGGGCGGGCACGGCGGTCCCGCGGCGACCAACAGTGAGATCTGGGGATACGAGGTCGTCCAGCACGTCATCGCCAAGCGGGACTGACCCCCTGGGCCGACCTCACACCGGTTTGCGGGCCTCCACGAGGTGGCGGGCGGAGTGGGCCGCGAACGGGCCCTCCGACACGATCCTCTCGTGCAGGTCCCGCAGCCGGTCCCGGTACTGCTCCACGGTGAAGCCCGGGACCATCCACACGACTTTGCGCAGGAAGTACACGACCGCCCCGATGTCGTGGAACTCCATCCGGAGCCGCTCCGAGCGCAGGTCGACGACCTCCAGTCCGGCCGCCTTGGCGCCGGACCGGTCGTGGTCCGCGTGGCGGGCGTTGCGACCCTCTTCGGGCTGCGGGCCGAGGAAGAACTCGACGAGCTCGAACACGCTCGACGGCCCGACGTGCTGTGCCAGATAGGTGCCGCCCGGGGCGAGGACTCGGGCGATCTCGTCCCAGTACACGGTGACGGGGTGGCGGCAGACGACCAGGTCGAAGGCGGCCTCGGCGAAGGGCAGCGGGGGTTCGTCGGGGGCGGAGACCACGGCCACGCCCTTGGGGTGGAGCAGGCGCGCGGCCTCGGCGACGTTGGGCGGCCACCCTTCGGTGGCGACGGTCAGCGGTGGGTGTTCGGGGATCCCGGCGAGGACCTCGCCGCCGCCGGTCTGGATGTCGAGGGCGGCGGTGGCACGGGCCATCCGCTCACCCATGGTGCGCTGATAGCCCCAGGAGGGGCGTTGCTCGGTGGCCCGGCCTTCGAACCAGGAGAAGTCCCAGCCCTCGGTGGGTTCGGCCTCGGCCTCGGTGACGAGTTGGTCGAACTGGTCGGATGTGCTGCCCATGGGCACATGGTCGCCCACTCCGCTGACGCAGGTCCACCGGTTTCCCGGCGTGGGCCCTACGCGGGACCGCCCCCGGTGGACACCGATTGGTGGTGGGACGACAGGATGGTCCGCTATGAGGAACCTCATCCGCCGGGTCCGGCTCGCCTTCCCCCTCTCCGCCGTTGCCGCGGGGCTCATCGCCGTCCTGGTCGGGGTGACCAGTTCCGCCGCGATCGTGTTCACCGCGGCGGAGGCCGCCGGGGCCTCCCCCGGGGAGATCGCCTCGTGGATGCTCGCGCTGGGTGTGGCCATGGCCGTCACCTGTGTGGGGTTGTCCTTGCGCTACAAGGCGCCGGTGGTGACCGCCTGGTCCACACCGGGCGCAGCGCTGTTGGCGGTCGGGTTGGACGGGGTGACCATGGCGCAGGCGGTGGGTGCCTTCCTCTTCTCGGCCGCGCTGATCACCCTGAGCGGGGTGACGGGCTGGTTCGAGCGGGTGATGGACCGGATCCCCGTGCCGCTGGCAGCAGGGCTCCTCGCCGGCGTGCTGCTGCAGTTCGGGATCGGGCTGTTCACCAGCATGGAGGGCGACTTCGCGGTGGTGTTCACGATGTTCGCCGTGTACCTGCTGTGCCGCCGCTGGCTGCCCCGGTACGCGGTCCTGCTCTCCCTGTCCGCCGGGGGCTTGGTGGCCGCGGCGCAGGGTTCGCTGCGGTTGGGGTCGGTTGACCTGGCGCTGGCCACACCGGTGTTCGTCGCCCCCGAGTTCTCCTGGCAGGTGCTGGTGAGCGTCGGCCTGCCGCTGTTCGTGGTCACGATGGCCTCGCAGAACCTGCCCGGGGTGGCGGTGCTGCGCGGTGACGGCTACCGGGTGCCGATCTCGCCGGTGATCGGGTGGACCGGGGCGACGAACATGGTCCTGGCCCCGTTCGGCTGTTACGCGATGAACCTGGCCGCGATCACCGCGGCGATCTGTACGGGACCGCAGGCCCATCCGGACCGGGAGCGCCGCTACTTGGCCGGAGTGTGGGCGGGCATCTTCTACTTGTGCGTGGGGCTGTTCGGCGCGACCGTGGCGTCGCTGTTGGCCACGCTGCCGTCGAATCTGGTGCTGGCGATCGCCGGACTGGGGCTTTTGGGGACGATCGGCGGGTCGTTGGCCTCGGCGGTAGCGGAGGAGGGGTCACGGGAGGCTGCGGTGGTGACGTTCCTGGCCACGGCGTCAGGGTTCACGCTGTTCGGGGTGGGTTCGGCCTTCTGGGGTCTGCTCGCCGGGGTGCTCACCCTCTTCGTGACCGGCGCCCGTTTGACGGGGCGCCCCGGCCGAAAAGGGGTTGCGCGTTCGGCGAGCGCGCGGCTATAACAGGCCGGGTCACCACCGAACCCCCGGTGGTGGGCCGACGAGAGAGGAGGCGCGACCGATGTTTGCCGTGATCACCGCGCCCCAGTCCCCCGGGGTCACCGACCACCGTTGACCCCGCGACGGCGGGCGCACGCACCGAAGGTGTCGCTTTGACCGTTAACCCGTATGACCTGACCATCCGACCGATCAGCGGCCCCGAGGAGCTGGAGCTCTTCAACCGGCTGCCGTACGTACAGAACCACGAGGTCGCCGGGGACCTCGCCGCAGGCCGCCGCCGCGCCCCCTGGATGTGGGTGGCCCTGGACGGTGACCGCCTCCTGGCCCGCCTGTCCTGGTGGTGCCGCCCCCAGGACGACGCCCCGCTGCTCCTGGACATCCTCGACGTGGACGATGGCGCCCATGGCGTCGACCGCGTCACCGTGGCGGAACACCTGCTGCGCACCGCTGGGAAGATGCTGTTCCCGGAGGGCACGGTCTGGCCCGAGTACCTGCGCTTCGTCCCCGCCGACTGGCGCGAGGACGCCGCGGCGCGGCGCGTGGTGGAGGACCGCGTGCACGCGGTCGAGCGGGTGGGCGCTGTCCCGCTCGTGGAGCGCCTGCGCTTCGAGTGGTTCTCCGAGTACCCCGTCCCCGAACACAGCGGCCGCCTGGCCTTCCGCGGTTTCGAGGGCACCGAAGAGATCCTGGGGCTCCTGACCCGCGCCTTGGACGGGACCCTTGACGCCCACGACCGCGCCGACCTCGGGAAGAAGAGCGCCGAGGAGGTCGCGTCGGAGAGCTTCGACGACGAGTTCGCCAACTTCACGACTCCGCGCTCCTGGTGGCGGGTGGCGACGCTGTCCAGCGGGGAGCCCGTGGGCTTCGTGATCCCGGCACGCAACGCCTACCACCCGATCATCTCCTACATCGCGGTGCTGCCCGAGCACCGAGGAAACGGGTACATCGACGATCTGCTCGCCGAGGGCACGCGCGTGCTCGCCGAGGAGGGCGTGCCGAACGTCCGGGCCGCCACAGACGTCCAGAACGTGCCGATGGCCCAAGCCTTCACCCGGGCCGGCTTCGACACGATCAGTGCCGTGGTCAACCTGACCTGGGAGAAGTAGGAGGGTCCGCGGGAGCCAGGTCCAAGCCGTCCACCAGGTCGGCGGCGAAGCGGTCCAGCGGGGGGAAGTCCTCGGTGCCTTCGGAGAAGGCCTCGAAGAACCCCCGCTGGAAGCAGGCGCCGACGAGCAGGGCCGCCGCGGCGTCGGGGTCGACGGCCGCCGCGACCCTGCCCAGCGATCGTTCGGCGTCGAGGTGGGCGGCCACCGCCCGGTTGACGTTGAGCGGCCCGGCCCCGTGGGCGGCCATGCCCTCCCGGTGGCGGCGGAGCAGGGTGGGCTCGGCGAAGAGGGATCCGAGCATGGGAGTCCCGTGCCGGAAGAACGGCACCGCACCCCGCACCACGTCGACCAGTGTGTCCCGTACGCTGCCCTGCCCGACCCGGTCGGGCAGGACGGCGAGTTCGGCGACGAACGGCGGGAACCGGTGCCGCAGGACTTCGAGGACGAGTTCGGACTTGTCGGTGAAGTGCTTGTAGAGGGTGGCTTCGGAGTAGCCGGAGGCGCGGGCGATCTCCTTGGTGGTGGCGCGTGCCATGCCCAGGCGTTCCATGACCTCCGCGGCGGTGTCCAGGAGGTGCTGTCGGGTCTGGGCCGCGGTGGCCCGGGGCCGACGTTTCCGGTCACCGTCCATGTGGCTCCTAGCGTGTACTGCGGTCGGGCTGTTCTGTGCTCGGTCCGGGGCGGGCTGCGAGCTTGCGGCGCTGGCGGACCAGCTCACCGGCCACGTACGGACCGGCGAGGAACACACCTATCACGGCGGCGAAGGCGACCCAGGCGAGCAGGGCGGCTCCGGGGTCCGTGACGGCCGCGACGCGTTCGTGCACCCAGGCCAGGGACGCGGCGTAGGCGGCGGCCGCTGCGACAGCGGCCCAGGTGCGGGAGGCGCCGAGTACGGCGACCGTGTAGAGGGCGACCATCGGCGCGAGGAACAGGCCGAGTTCGTGGCCGAGCAGCAGGTACCCGGCGTAGGCGGCGCAGGTGGCGAGCAGGGCGGGGACGGGCCGGGTGCGCCGCCAGTAGAGCGCGGCACACCCGGCGGCGACCAGCAGGAGCGTGAGGGTGTCTGGGGTACGGGTGAGGCCCCAGCCGTCGACGGGGGCGAAGGGGTCGCCGTCGACGTCGCCGAGGGTGGCGGCGAGTTCGATCACGAGGATGAGGGCGGCGACCGCGAGGTCGGTGTGCCGGGTGCGTCGGTGGCGGGGAGGGCTTTCAGTGGCGGCCACGGCGGACTCCTTAGTAAGTGGGCACTCACTAACCATAAGGGAATACGACCGTATGCCGCAAGGGCCGCGCACGCGCGGATGCCGCTCATAGCCCGCCCATGGGCCGTCCGGAACGGCGCTACCTGGCGCCGGCGATGATCCGCCCGGCTTCGGCGACCCCTGCCAGGAGGTCCTGCGGGTCGGCGGTCATCCCGGCCACCACGAAGTCCAGTTCGTCCAGCCCTGCCTTGGACAGCAGGTCCTTGTCGTTGGTCGCCCACTCGCCGCGCCCCGCGAGGACGGCGTGCGCCGCCTGCGCCGCGGCCTGGGCGACCAGCCCCGCGCACTGGGTCACCCGGCCCCGCGGCGCGTGGTTGGCTTCGGCGTAGGCGAGGTTGGCCGAGGCGAACCCGCGCCAGAGCGGCGGGGCGCTCTCCATGAGGGCCTTCGGGTACTCGGGCCGGGGCAGGTCCCCGACCAGCACCCGGCCGAGGGCGAGCTCGGCGGCGACCAGGTAGGTGGGGATGCCCACCAGGTGGAACATGAGCGGTTCGACCCGGAAGCGGCCCTGCTCGGCTTCCCCGATCTCGTGTTCCACCACGTCGAGGTCCCGGTAGTGGACGTCCACGGAGCGGCCGTCGATCCGCAGCCAGGCCCCGCCGTTGAACACGCCCTCGCTCCAGCCGCCGACCTCCGAGACCTCGCCCTCCCAGCCGATGTCCCGCAGCGCCTGGGGATCGAACTCGCCGGTGGAGCCCCGGTAGTAGAGGGCGAGATCCCAGTCACTGCCGGTCCGGTGGGTTTCCTGAGCCCGTGATCCGCCGAGCATGACCGCCTCGACCTCCGGAAGGGAGGCGAGGCGGTCGGCGGTGGCGGCGAGGAAGCGCTGGTCGCAGTCAGAGAACGGCATGCCCCCATGATGCCCTCCGGCACCGACCGGCGCGGTGGCCCCTCAGCCGCTCCCGCCCGTTGGCCCGCCGGTGGACACCGTGTCGGGTTCGGGCTTCTCGGGGCGCCCGTAGGTCACCCGGCGCAGGAAGGCCTCTGCCGGGCCGCGCACGCCGAACCGGGCCATGAGCGCTGCGATCACCACGGTGGTCGCCCAGACCGCCGCGCCGAGCAGGACCGACTGGGCGTCGTCCAGTCGGACGGCCAGGTTGAGCGTGTACGGCATGAACAGCACGAGCCAGGCTACGGACTGGAGCAGATAGCAGGTCATCGACCTCTGGCCGGTGGCCGCGAGTGCCCGCACCACCGGGCCCCGCCGGTCGCCCATGGCCACGGCGACCAGGGCGATCAGGGCCGCGTACCCGAAGCCGCCGGCGTAGCCGGAGAGGACGTGCAGCCATTTCGCGCCGAGCAGCAGGGCCGGTTCGGGGGACCACACCTCGATCAGCACGAGCATCTGCGGGACCGCACCCAGCACGGCCGCGGGGATGCCGATCAGCGCGACCTTGCGGAGGAATCCGAGGTGCCGTTCCGGCTCCTCCAAGAGGCGGCGGCGAGCCGCCCAGACGCCGACGAGGAAGGGGAAGACCGAGGTGAGCAGCATGACCACGGTGACCGCCGGCCACGACACGAGCCGCATGAACACGTCCACGAGCGGGGTCAGCTCCGCCGCGAGGTCCTGCTGGGCGTGCGAGGAGAAGAGAGCCGACTCCGCCAAGGCGTACACGAGGCTACCGGCGGACATCCAGGCGAAGGCGTGCGCGAGCAGCCTCCGGTCGCTGCGGACGAGCAGGCCCGCGAACAGCAGGGCGATCAGCCCGTACACGGAGATGATGTCGCCGTAGAAGATCAGCGCGATGTGCAGGAACCCGATGAAGACCATCCATCGGCCCCGCCTGCGCACCAGGGCCCGCACCCAGGGCCACTCCCGCCCCTCGGCGGTGCGGCGCAGGTAGATCTGGGCCAGGCCGTAACCGAACAGCGCGGCGAACATCGGGTAGCCGCGCGACTCGGCGAAGAGGGTCATGAAGCCGGTTACCGCGACGTCCAGGCTTCCGGCCAGGCTGAGGGCGTCCCCGCCTGTGGCGAACTGCCGGAACATGTGGGCGTGCACGGTGGCGATGACTAGAAGCATGAAACCGCGGGCCAGGTCGGGGGCGAGCGAGCGCCCGGCGGGCGGGGTACCCGACACGGGGGGCTGGGTTGTGTGTGACACGGCTGCCTCCAGACGTAGCGGCCATTAGATACGATGGCGTATCTAAGGAATATAAGATACGTGACCGTTTCTTACGAACGGACTGACATGACTGACCACATGCGGCCAGCCCCCAAGGCCACACGCAGGCGCGGCCAGGAACTCGTCGACGCCATCTACCAGGCGGTCCTCGCCGAAACCGCCAAGACCGGGGTGCCCGGTCTGACCATGGAGGGGATCGCCCGCAGGGCCGAAACGGCCAAGACCTCGCTCTACCGCCGCTGGTCCGCACCGGAGGACATCCTGATCGAGGCACTCCACCACCACTTCCCCCAAGAGGTGCCCAGCCCGGAGGCGGACGACCTCCGCGGAGACCTCGTCCGGTCACTGGAGCTCTTCCGCTCGACCATGACCGACGGGGACTTGGGGTACGCGCTCATGGCCGTGGTGGCCGAGTGCATGAGGCGTCCCGAACTCCTCACGCGCATGTGGACGGAGGTGTACGAACCGCGCGGCGGACGCTTCACCCGTACCGTGCTGGAGCACTACGCCGCCTCAGGCGAGGTGGACCCCGCCAGGGTCAACGAGCTCACCACCGACATAGGTGAGGCCATGCTGCTCAAGTACTGCGCGGACCACCCGTGGCAGCTTCCTCCGTCCACCTACCTGGCCCGCATCGTCGACGAGGTCATCCTGCCCGCGATCGGCCACCGCCCACCTGAGCCTCCCGTGGCAGGGGCGGGAAAACCGGTCGCCCGGCGCGGAAGCGCCGGTTAGGGTCCCGGCATGCGCCTGCCCGACTTCCACGACCCCGCCCTGCGCGCCACCCGGCCCGAGGAGATCCACGTCGGCCTCTCCGGAGCCCGGGTGTTCCGCCTCCGCGACAGCAGTGGCCACTCGGTGGCCGTGTTCAAGTGCGCACCGCCCGAACGCCCCGACCTCATGCGGGAGCTGGAACTGGAGGCCGTCCGCTCGGACTGGCTGGGCGGCTTCGGCCTGACGACGCCCCGCCTCTTGGAGCACGGGCCCGACGACCGGGGGCGCGGGTTCCGGTGGACGGTCTCCGCCCACGTTCCCGGCACCGGCGCCCACGAGCCGGTGACCGCTCGGGAGCACCCGCGGCTGGTGGAGATGCTGGCCGAGGTGGCGGACCGGATTCACCGTTCCCCACCCGGTCCGGCACTGGAGGCACGGACGCTGGACGGGACCCTGGAACGGGCCCGGCAGCGGGTCGCCTCGGGGCTGGTCGAACACTCCTGGCGGGGCACCGGACGCTCGGATACCGACCCGGCGAGAGCACTGGCGGCGGTGGAGCTGCTGGCCGAGCGGGCGGGCCGCCTACCGGAGGTGGTGACCCACGGGGACTTCTGCCTGCCGAACGTCCTGATCACCCCGGCCGGCGCGTGGGGCCTCGTGGATCTGGGGAAGGCGGGCCCGGCCGACCCGCACTCTGATCTGGCCGCGATGGTCGGCAGTCTGCGCAACCGGCTGAATCCGCACTTCGGCGAGTCGGACGTGGACCGGTTCCTGGACTCCTACGGACGGAACCGCGTCGACCCCGAACTGCTCTACCTGCACTCCGAGGTCGACGCGTTCTTCTGGCCAGCCTGACGCCTGACCTTTCTAACCGCTCATGTCAGATCTCATCCTCCTCGGACCGCCCGGCCGCGGCCCCGCCGTTCTCGCGCTGATGGTCCCGTTTCATCCTGCGGGCCCGCGCCTCCAGGGGCGCGCTCCGCTGCCTCTGGACGCCGGAGCCCTGCGCTGTCTCCGCTTGGAGGGATGTCACCAGTGCGGCCATCATGAAGAAGCCGATGAAGAAGAACGGCAGCCCGATCACGATGATCGTCTGTTCCAGTGCCTCCAGGCCTCCCACCCCGGTCGCCGTGAGAAGGGTGGCGGCGACCACCCCCTCGGTGACGCCCCAGAACACCCTCTGACGGGTCGGCGACGATTCGGTGCCGGAGCAGAGCATGTCCACCACCAAGGACGCGGAGTCCGAGGAGGTGGTGAAGAAGATGACGACGATGAGGATGGCCACTGCGGACAGGACCGTGGCCCACGGGTAGTTGGCCAGGAACGTGAACAGGGCGCCCGGGATGTCCTCGTTGACGACGACCTCCTCCACCAGGTCACCGTCCCGGGTCATCTCGATGTCGAAGGACGACAGCCCGAAGACGCTGAACCAGACGATGCTGAAGGCCGTGGGCAGCCCCAGCACACCCAGGACGAACTGGCGGATGGTGCGCCCCTTGGAGATCCGCGCGATGAAGATGCCGACAAACGGCGACCAGGTGATGGTCCACGCCCAGTAGAAGACCGTCCACGACCCCTGCCATCCCGTGTCGCCGAACGTGTCGGTCCAGAAGGCCAGCGGTACGAGCCACTCCGCGTAGACACCGGTGGTCTCGATGACGCCCTTGGCGAGAAAGACCGAGGACCCCGCCAGGAACACGAAGACCAGGAGCCCCACCGCCATCAGGATGTTGATCTGGGAGAGCCACTTGATGCCGACGTCGAGTCCGGTGGCCAAGGAGATCACCGCGATGCAGGTGACCACGGCGATGAGGATCACCTGGGTGACCGCGCTCTCCTGGACACCGAACAGGGTGTTGAGGCCGCTGTTGATCTGCATGGTACCGAGGCCGATGGTGACGGCGACACCGAACAGGGTGCCGATCACCGCGACGATGTCGACCGTCCGCCCGATCGGACCGTGGATGCGCTCGCCCAAGAAGGGATAGAAGATCGAACTCACCCGGAACGGAAGGCCCTTGCGGTACACGAAATAGGCGAAGGCCAGCGCGGGCAGGCAGAAGATCGTCCAGGTGTGCAGGCCGAAGTGGTAGAGCGTGAAGCCCATGGCCTGTTGAGCGGCCTCGACCGACTCGGGTTCCGCGTTCTGTTGTGGCGGGTTGGCGAAGTGGCTGACCGGCTCCGCCACACCCCAGAACATGAGGATGCTGCCGATGCCGGCCGCGAACAGCATGCAGAACCACGAGAGATTGCTGTAGTCGGGCTTGCTGTCCGGTGCACCCAAGCGGATGTGGCCGAAGCGGCTCAGCGCGATCCAGATCAGGAAGATCAGGAACGAGGTCACGCCGAGGATGTAGACCCACCCGAGGTTGGAGAGGATCCACTCCGAAGCCGTACCGAAGACGAGGTCCATCGTTTCGGTGAACGCGATGGCACACACCACGAAAACGATGGTCAGCGCCGCCGATATGAAGAAGATTGCCGGGTTTGTCTCCAGACCCAGCTTCCGTGCCAGCTTTTCGAGCATGCCGACTGCTTTCTGGTGTTTCGGGGTTGTTCGGCAGGGAAGAAAAACCCCTTCGCCCACGTGACTATCTCGGGCAAGGATACGCACCGGGAGGGGGTGACCTGTTATGCCGTTCCCTTGTACTGGAGTTGGAACCGTCCTTCCCCGGAGACATTCCCACCACACCGAAATACATCGGTGAAAATATCCCAGAATCCATCAGGCGATCATCGATCCATAAATGCGAACAAAAGCCAACAGACCTCACCTGACGAACACTGCGCCGGGGCGCCCGTCCGGTGCGTCCGGCCCGAAGCCGACCTGGCGCCAACCCAGCCGCAGGTACAGGCGGCGCGCGGGAGTGTCCGCATCGGTGGTCTGGAGCCACGCCCGGCCGGGGATCTCCGCCACTACCCGCTCCATCAGAGCGGCGCCCAAGCCGCGCCCTCCCGAGTCCGGATGGACCGCCAGCAGGAAGACGGCGTGCGTCCCGTCGAGCTCCCGGTGGGCCTCTCCCAGCCGATCGCACAGCTGCTGCCCCCAGAGGTCGTCCTCGGCCCACGTCCACGGATGTGCGTACACGAAGCCCTTGAGCTCTCCGCCCTGCCGGGCGGCGAGGGTGATGGTCGCGGTCTTGCCCCGGTAGGACGCGTAGAGCCGCGCGAACAGGGCTGCCGCGGAGGGCGGTTCACTGAGCGGGGGCGGCGCGGAGGCCGCGGCGTAGAGCCGTTCGACCTCGTCAGGGGCGGGAGCGGTGTGGGGGGTGCAACGGATGATGCTGTGGGGCGTCGGCATACCGTCGTGAGTACCGTTCCGTGGCGAAGCACGCAAGGGTTCAGTGGCGCGGCACGCGGGAAGAAGCCCACCCGTACCGGCCCTGAAACCACCCGTTCGCAACCCCTGGGAGCAACTCTTGGACGCAGTGCTGTTCGACATGTTCGGTGTAGTCGCCATGGACCAGTCGCCGACGGTCCGCGCCGCGATGGTGGAGTACTCCGGCCACGACCACGGCACCTTCTGGAACGCCTACTGGACGCCGCGCCCGGACTACGACCGCGGCGACCTGGACGGCTCCGCCTACTGGAAGGCGGTGGGCGACCTCCTCGGCACCCCGTTCACCCCGGGGCAGGTCGAAGACCTGATCGCGCTGGACCTGGACAGCTGGTCGCGGCTGAACGAGGACACCGTGGAGATCGTGCGCGAACTCTCCGAAGCGGGGACCCCGCTCGGCATGCTCTCGAACATCCCCCAGGAGCTGGCCGCCCGCTTCGAGGAACGCCACGCACACGTGTTCGCCCTGTTTCCGGTACTGGGCCTCTCCTGCCGGATCGGCCGCGCCAAACCCGAGGCCGACGCCTATCACTGGTGCCTCGAACGGATGGGTTTCCCCGCCGACGGCGTCCTTTTCGTGGACGACAACCGGGCCAACGTGGAAGCGGCCCGCGCCCTGGGACTCCGAGGGCACGTGTTCACCTCCGCCGCGGACCTGCGCCGGGCGCTGCCGGAGTGAGTGCACGGACTCCGGTACCGGGAGGGCCGCGGCCCGCGGCACCGGAGGACTGCGGGTCAGGTGTCGAGTTCGCGCAGGAGCTCGGCGACCGCCTCGGGCTGCTCGTACAGGGACAGGTGCCCGGCCCCCTCTATGGTGCGCACCTCGGAGTCGAGGAACCGGCGGGCCGGCCCGTGTAGGCGCGCGGGTGAGAAGAACGGGTCGTGCGAGCCGGTGGCCACCCGGACCGGGGTACCGGACCAGGCCATGAAGGACTCCGCGTGGAGCGGGGTCGGGGTCGAGTGGGTTCGGCAGTGGCGCGACACCAGCGCCAGCCACTCCGCCTCGGAGCGGTGTTCCGCACAGCCGGTGTCCGTGGACGGGCCGCTGAGGAACTCGATGAGTCGGGTACTGGTCTGCTCGTTGGGATGGATCATCCACGGCAGGGTCGCGCGCATCGACTCCGAGCTGACACCGGCCGCCGTCAACCCGGCGGGGTTGAGCAGCAGCATTCCGGCGACCAGCGGGTTGGGGGTCGAGGACAGCGCGATCGCCGCACCCCTGGAGTGGCCCAGCACGAGGACCGGGCCGTCGGTGATCTGCGGCAGCAGTTCGTCGAGCCACGCACCGTAGGCTCCGACCCGGGCACCTGCGGTCCGCTGACTACAGCTCAGACCCGGCTGCCCGGGAAGGTCGACCAGCAGCACCGGCCGGTCCGCGGCGAGCTCGCGGGCGGCAGGGACCGTGGTGGCGGCGTTGAAGTTGGTTCCGGACAGGACCAGCACCGGCGTACCTGTTCCACCCGAGGCCCGAAAGGCCTGTGTGGGACCCAATCGGGTCTCCACCGGAGGAAGGGGGCCGAGTTCGGGCCACTGGCTCAGGGCTTTGTGACACCAGGCGTGCACGGACCGCTCAGCGGTTTCGGAGCGGTAGACACGCGCGGCGCGAAGGGGGACGACGGTCATGAATCTGGTTTCGCGTAGAGAGAGATGTGGCGTCCGCCGTGTGAACTGTCCCGGCGCACCATGGAGGACTGTACGCCTCTGTTCGGCCCCTCGCCACTCCGGGACGCAAGTCCCTGATGAGGTGTCGCCGGACGGCCGCGCACAACACGTCTATACCCCTCGCGAAGTGTCCCGTGTTGGCTGTGTTTGCCCTGGTACTGGGGTCGATTCTCCGGCCGGAAGCGGTCATCCGACCGTACCCGGGTTTACCCTCGGATCGTCGGACCTGGTGGCCCGCACCGGGTGATCGGTACGGGCCACGATGGGATCATCGGGACGTTGAACGGTCCGTCCGCTGGGTTAGGGCGTGTCCGGCGAACACAGCCTAGTTCAACGTGTCAGGGTCCGGGCCGATGCGGCCGCCGCGGTCGAGGGTGTCGATCCGCTCCATGTCCTCGGCGGTGAGTTCGAAGTCGAACACGTCGAAGTTCGCCTTGATCCGCGACGGGGTCACGGACTTGGGAATGACGACGTTGCCGAGCTGGAGGTGCCAGCGCAGCACGACCTGGGCCGCGGACTTGCCGTGCTTGGCCCCAAGGTCGACCAGGGTCGGGTCATCGAGCAGGCCCTTGCCCTGGCCCAGCGGGCTCCAGGCCTCCGTCAGGAGTCCGTGGTCGGCGTTGGTGGCGCGCATGCCGGTCTGCGAGAAGTACGGGTGCAGTTCGATCTGGTTGATCGCGGGCACGACCTCGGCCGAACCGATCAGGCGCTCCAGGGTCTTGGCGGTGAAGTTGGACACGCCGATGGCCTTGGCCCGCCCCTCGGCGTGGATGCGCTCCAGCGCCTTCCAAGTGTCGATGTAGGAGTCGCGCTCCGGGGCCGGCCAGTGGATCAGGTACAGGTCGACGTACTCGGTGCCCAGGCGCTCCAGGCTCGCGTCGAAAGCCTTCAGGGCCTTGTCGTAGCCCTGGTCGTCGTTCCAAAGCTTGGTGGTGAGGAAGATGTCCTCACGGGCCACACCGGAGTCGGCGATGGCCCGGCCGGTGCCCTTCTCGTTGTCGTAGAGCCGTGCGGTGTCGATGCTGCGGTAACCGGCCTCGATGGCGGCCGTGACGGCGGTGTGGGCCTCGTCGTCGGGAACCTGCCAGACGCCGTATCCGAGCTGCGGCATGGTGAGGCCGTTGTTCAGCGTGACGTGCTGCAAGGGTGTGCCTTTCGACTGTGTGGGGTGTGGGGTGTGCCGTGGCGCATCATGCCACGGCCCGGTGTGGGGATGGGTTCAGGAGCCCAGGCGGACCAGCATCTTGCCGGTGTTGGCCCCGCGCATCATGCCGAGGAAGGCCTCTACCGAGTGGTCGATCCCGTCCACCACGGTCTCCTCCGTGCGCAGCTTTCCCTCGGCCAGCCACGGTCCCGCGAGCTTGTGGTACTCGGGGGCCAGGTCGCCGTGGTCGCCGACGAGGAAGCCCTGGAGTTTGATGCGCTTGCCGACCAGCAGAGCGAGGTTGTCCGGCCCGGGTACCGGCTCGGTGGCGTTGTAGACCGAGATCGCTCCGCACAGGGCGGCCCGGCCGTGCACGCGCATGCCTTGGATGGCGGCGCGCAGGTGGTCGCCGCCGACGTTGTCGAAGTAGACGTCGATGCCTTCGGGCGCGGCTTCGGCCAGCTGTCCCTCGAGGTCGCCCTCGCGGTAGTCGATGGCGGCGTCGTAACCGAACTCCTCCAGCAGGCGGCGCTTCTTCTCAGGGCCGCCGGCGGAGCCGATCACCTTCGATGCTCCGAGCAGCTTGGCGAGCTGGCCGGCGATGCTGCCGACCGCACCCGCGGCACCGGAGACGAACACCACGTCGCCCTCCTTGAGCCCGGCGACCGCGGTCAGCCCCGCGTAGGCCGTGAGGCCGACCATGCCGAGCGCGCTGAGGTAGGCCTGCGCGGGAGCGGCGTCGGTGTCGACGACCTTGGCGCGGGTGGCGTCCATGAGTGCGTACTCGCGCCAGCCCTGGAAATGCAGGACGGAGGAGCCCACGGGGACGTCAGGGCTCTCGGAGGCGACGACGGTGCCGACGGCGCCGCCCTCCATGACCTTCCCCAGTTCGAAGGGCGGCACGTAGGACCTCACGTCGTTCATGCGGCCGCGCATGTACGGGTCGACCGACATCCAGTCGTTGCGGACCAGGATCTGGCCCTGCCCGGGATCGGCGACGACGGCCTCGACCACGGCGAAGTCCTCGGGCTTCGGCTCACCGGAGGGCCGGGCGACGAGGTGGACTTCCTTGGAAACGGGCATGGTGAAGCTCTCCCCCTGATTCGACTTCGTGGGTCCGGGAACCGGCACAGCCACGGGACCTCGACACTAGACCCGGGCGGCATACAGATGCCAATAGAATCGGCGAGGTGACCTATAGGATTTCCAATGGTTCCGCCTCGTCAGCTGCGAAGCCGGTCCCGTCGTCGGCCCCGGCACCGGATCCCGTGGCGGACGGGCCCCTCGACCTCCAGCTGCTCCGCACCTTCCTCGCGGTGCACCGCTCGGGTTCGTTCACCGCGGCGGCGCAGCTGCTAAGACTCTCGCAGCCGACCGTCACCACCCAGATACGTACCCTCGAGCGCCGCCTGGGTCACGAGCTCTTCGAACGCCTCCCACGCGGTGTGGCACCCACCGCCGACGCGAACGACCTCGCCGCCCGCGTAGCGGGACCCCTCGACGATCTGGAGGTGGTGGCGGGCCGGACCGGCCCCGGCTCGTCGTCGCTACCGCCCGTGCCGCTGCGCTTGGCGGGCCCGGCCGAGCTGCTCGGCGAGCGCGTGCTGCCCGCGCTCGCCCCGCTGGTCACCGGCGAGGACCTGCGCCTGCGCGTGCACACCGGACTCACCGACGAACTGTTGGAAGGGCTCCGGGCCGGACGGCACGACCTGGTGCTGTCCACGGTCCGCCCCCGCGGCCGGGCGCTGATCGCCGAACCTCTGATGGACGAGGAGTTCGTCCTGGTCGCCGCACCCGCATGGGCCGAACGGATCGGTCTCGACCGAGTCCAGCGCCAGGGCTGTGCCGCGCTCTGCGGGGTGCCGTTGGTGACCTACGCCGACGACCTTCCCATCGCGCGCCGCTACTGGCGGCACGTGTTCGGGGTGCGGCTGACCTACACGCCCGCGATCACCGTTCCCGACCTGCGTGCGGTGATGGCCGCCGTGATGGGCGGGGCGGGGGTGACCGTCCTGCCGCGCTACCTGTGCCAGCGGGCGCTGCTCGACGGGGATCTGGTGGCACTGCTGGAGCCGGAGGACCCTCCGTTCAACACCCTGTACCTGGCCCGGCGCCCCGGTGTGACCGACAATCCGCACCTGGAACTGGTCCGGTCACGCCTCTTGGGAGCAGCCCGCCACTGGTGAGGCCGCCCGCCCCAAGCTCATACGGCCCGGGTTCGGACGGCCCCGCGGCTCCCGGGATCACCCCCCGAGCGGCGATTCCTCCGGGAGCTCCTGGGTGCGAAGGCGCTCCACGAGAGCGCGTTCCCGCTCCTCGGACAGGTGGATCCCGAAAACCGAGCGGAGTGTCCCGGGGACGTCCTCCTCGGAGATCTCGCGGGTGCTCTTCTGCCCGTTCGGCAGGTAGGTGTTCAGGACCAGTCCGGCGAGCGCGTGCCGCTCCTCGGCGCCGTTGAATGCGGCGATGGGCTGCTGGGTGAAGGGTGAGGACTCGTGGGTGGCGGCGATGATGTTCTGCTCCGCGTAGTCGGACCGGTAGTGCCTCTCCTCGGTGAACTGCACGACGTTGAACCAGTCGCCCTGCTTCGGACGCCGGTAGCGGAGTACCCAGTGGTCCAGGTCGGAGCGGTCCATCCGGTACTCCCACGGCCCCGTGGCGGTCCGTACGCCCTCGGCCAAGGGGACCGGGCCGCGCGGCCCGACGTTGCCGATACCCACGTCCACGTGAAAGTCCGTCCCGTCGACCAGCACCGACAGGATGGCGTGCCCGCGCCCGGTGATGACGCGCTCGTCGGCGCCCATCAGCATGCGGGCGTTGCGGCCGGTCACCTGGAAGCCCAGGCGGTCGAGGACCGTGCCGAACAGGATGTTCTGTTCGTTGCAGTAGCCGCCGCGTCGGCCGCGCACCATCTTGTCCTGCAGGGAGTCGATGTCGAGCGGGATCGGGACACCGAGGTAGGCGTTGATCCCCTCGAACGGGATCGCCTCCAGGTGCGCGGACTGGAGAGCCCGCAGTGTGTCGAGGGTCGGAGCGAGCGGCCCGTCGTAGCCGATCCGCTCGAGGTAGGCCGCCAGGTCCAGGGGTTCGGAGTCCCAGCGGGCGGACACGTGGGGACGCCCATCCTCGTCCGCGCGGCCGTCGTGTTCCATGGTCGTGTTTTCGACTGTCATCGGAGGCTCCTTCTGGCTGGGTCGGGAAGTGGCACCGGTGGTCATCCGGTGCGGGCGGCGGCCAGGGTCCCGGCGAAGGCGGCCAGCCGTCCGCCCTGCCAGCGGGCGGCGGCGAGCACGGCCTTCACGTACTCCGGGTCCGCCTCGGCCCGCTCCTCGACCTGGCTGACGCCGTACGGGTTGCCACCCGCCGCTGCGACCAGCTCGTAGTCGACGTATCCGGTGGGCACGATGACCGCACCCCAGTGGAAGAGCGTGTTGTAGAGGGAGAGCAGGGTGGACTCCTGGCCGCCGTGCTCCTCGTAGCTTCCGGTGAATCCGGTCGCGGGCTTGTCAGCGAGCTCGCCCGCCTGCCAGGGGTCGCTGGTCGTGTCCAGGAACTGCCGCAGCTGGGCGGCGGCGTTGCCGTACCGCGTAGGCGAACCGAAGGCGTAGCCGTTGGCCCACCGCAGGTCGTCCAGCGTGGGCTCGGGGATGTGGGCGGTGGCGTCCAGGTGGGCGCGCCAGTGGGGGTGGGCCTCGACCACCTCCGCGGGGGCCAGTTCGGCCGCCCGGCGCAACCGGACGTCGGCACCGGCGTCGGCGGCCCCGTCCGCCACCGCCTCGGCGAGGCGGTGGATGTTGCCGGTGGACGAGTAGTAGACGACGGCGATGCGGGCGTTCTGGGCGGTCATCGGGTTCTCCCTGTTCGTGTGGGACTGCGGCGTTGGGCCCACCGTGGCCGCGGGCGCTGACCGTCGGCTGACCGTCCGCTGGCCATCTGCCGTCAGGGGCGAGCATCTAGTGTGGGCGGCATGAGATTCGGGGTTCTCGGTCCGATCGCGGTGTGGACCTCCGGCGGCGAGCGGGTGCGGGTTCCCGGCACGAAGGTCCGCGCCCTGCTGTGCGTGCTGCTCGTCCACGAGGGTCATCCGGTGTCCGTGGACCGTCTGGTGGACGCCCTGTGGGACGGTCGCCCGCCGAGCCAGTCCGCCGGAGCGCTCCAAACCAAGGTCTCGCGCCTGCGCAAGGCGTTGGACCAAGCCGAGCCGGGCGGGCGCGCGCTCGTGGAGCACGGACCGGGCGGGTACCGCCTGGCGGCGGACCCCTCCGACGTGGACGCGACGCGGGCGCGGGAGCTTCTGGAGCGGTCGAGGAGCGCCACCGATCCGGGTTCGAGGGCCGAGGCTCTGCGGGAGGCGCTTGCCCTGTGGCGGGGACCGGCCTACGCCGACGTTGCGGACGAGGGGTTCGCCCACCACGCCGCCGCCCGCTTGGAGGAGCTGCGGCTCACCGCTGAGGAGGAGCTGGCCCAGGCCCGGTTGGAGTTGGGCGAACACCGGCTGCTGGTGGGCGAACTGGGCGACCTGGTGGAGCGGCACCCGTTGCGGGAACGTCTGCGGGCCGCGCACATGCTTGCGCTGTACCGGTCGGGTCGGCAGAGCGAGGCCCTCGACAGCTTCGAGTGGCTGCGCTCGCACTTGGCGGAGGAACTGGGCCTGGACCCGGGCGCGGAACTGACCGCCCTGCACTCGTCCCTCCTGGCCCGCGACGCCTCATTGGAGCCCCCGCCCGAAGCGGCTCCGGGCCCTCCGCGCGGCCGCACCAACCTTGCCGCGCCGCTCAGCGGGGAGCCGGACGGAGGTCTCGTGGGCCGGGGCCCGCAGATCGACCGGGTGCGCGCACTCCTGGGGTCGGACCGGTTGGTCACCCTGGTCGGGCCGGGCGGGGTCGGCAAGACGCGGCTGGCCGTGGAGGCCCTGCGCGGGATCTCAGACCGGTTCCCTGACGGGGTGTGGATGGTCGCGCTCGGCGGGCTGGGGCCCGAGCCCGGGGGGCAGGTCTCTGTCGATACCGAGAGCATCGCCGAGGCGGTGGCGGCCGTGCTGGGGCTGCGTGAGGGGGTACCCGAGCACGCTCCCCGGGAGAGGGACCGGCGCGGGTCAGCCGAACGGCTGTGCGCCGCCTTGCGGGACCAGCGGGCGCTCCTGCTGTTCGACACCTGCGAGCACGTTCTGGACCCCGTCTCCCGCCTGTGCGAACAGCTGCTGGAATCGTCCCCGGGGGTCCGGGCCCTGGCCACCAGCCACGAACCATTGGGACTGGTGGACGAGCGGGTACACCCCGTTCCCCCGCTGGAACTGCCCGAGAGCGCGGAGGAGGCCGACCGCTCGGCCGCGGTGCGCCTGTTCGTGGCCCGCGCCGCACGGTCCTCCCCGGGGTTCGCGCTGAAGGAGGACGACCGGGAGGCGGTGGCCGCGGTCTGCCGCCGCCTGGACGGGATCCCGCTCGCGCTAGAGCTGGCCGCCACCCGGGTGCGCACCCTGGGGGTCCGCGAACTGGCGCGGCGGCTCGACGACCGTTTCCGGGTCCTGGGCCGGGGGCACCGGACCGCGCCGGAACGCCAGCGCACCCTGCGCGCGGTGATGGACTGGAGCTGGGAACTGCTGGACGGCGACGAACGCGCCGTGCTGCGCCGGCTCGCCGTCCACCGGGGCGGCTGCACGCTGGAGGCGGCCGAGCGGGTGGGTTCGGGCGGCGGCGTGCCCGAGGACGACGTCCTCGACCTGGTCGCCCGCCTCTCGGACCGCTCCCTCGTGGTGGTCGAGGAGGGGGCGGCCGGTTCACCCCGGTACCGGCTGTTGGAGTCCGTGGCCGCCTACGGCTTGGAGCGGCTGGCCGAATCCGGTGAGGGTGAGCGTGTGCGGCGGGCCCACGCCGAGCACCACACCGACCTCGCGGAAGAGGCCGAGCGCGGGTTGCGCGGGCACCGGCAGCGCGATTGGCTGTGCCGTCTGGACGCCGAGGCCGCAAACCTCCGGGCCGCCCTCGACTGGGCCGCCCTCGCATCCGACCGGGGCGCGGACGAGCTGGCCGTACGGCTGGCCGGGGCGTTGGGACGGTACTGGACCATGCGGGGCCGGCTCAGGGAGGCGCGCCGCTGCCTGGCCTCCGCGCTCGGCACCCGAGCCGAGGTCGGCGGGCAGCACTCCCCCGCCCGGCTGCGGGCCATGGCCTGGCGCACCGCCGTCGGCTTCCTGGACCCGGTTGACGAGGACCGCCACGACCAGCTATCAGAGCTGTTCGACGCCTACACGGCCGCCAACGACCCTGTGGGTGCCGCCCACGCACGGTTGCTCTGCGCGGCCAGCATGCTGGGTGCCGGGGACACGGCCGTCATCGGCGGGCTGGCGGAGGAGGCCCTGACCGCCTTCCGCGCCCTCGGGAACAGGTGGGGGATCGCGTCGGCGCTCGTCGTCCGGGCCGAACTGAACTTGGTCGGTGGGGACCTGGACCGCTGCCGTACCGACGCCGAGTCGGCCCTGGCCCTGTTCCGGGAGGCCGGGGACGACCACGGCGGGCTGGGCGCCACCCGCATCCTCGGCACGCTGGCGGAGATCGGCGGCCGGTACACCACCGCCCGGCGGCTGCACACCGACTCCCTGCGGGTGGCCGAGGACCTCGGCCTGTGGACGTTCGTCTCGGAACAGCTGTCGGGGTTGGGGCGGCTGTCCCTCCTCGCAGCCGACTTCGACACCGCGGCGGACCTTCACGAGCGGGCGTTGCGGATCGCGCGGGAACGCGCCCACGGTGCGGGCGCGGCCTTCGCGGAGAACGGGCTGGCCCTGGCCGACCGCCGAAACGGCAGGCTCGATGCGGCGGAGGAACGCATGCAACGGCTCATGGAGTGGAACGAGCGGAGCGGCTACCTGCCCGGGGTCGCCCTGGGCAAGGCGGAGCTGGGGTTCGTTGCGGAGCTGCGGGGCGATGCGGACGCCGCACGGAGGCTGCACTCGGAAGGTCTGGTAGCGGCGCGGGCCACCGGCGATACGCGCGCGGTGGCGTTGGCGCTGGAGGGCTCCGCGGGGGTCGCGGTCCTCGACGGTGACGCGGAGGAGGCGGCCCGTCTGTTGGGGGCGGCCGCGGCCGCACGGGAGTCTGTGGGCGCGCCCCTGCCCGAAGCGGAGAGGGGCGACGTGGACCGCATCGGTGCACGGGCGGAGGCTGTCCTTGGGGCGCGGGCCTATGCGGCGGCGTTCCGTAACGGACACGGCGCGGACACGTTCGGCTAGGGGACGGCAGCCGGAGGTATCTGTGGCAGGGCCGGAGGTGGCCAGCGTTCCCCCGACCCGAACCGTGGCCGCTAGGGTGCGGGCCATGCACGCTCTGCAGGCACCCTCCGATCCCGCACGCCCGGGCCCGACCAGGGGTCCGGCCCGCAGCGCTTCACTCTCCGACAGCGCCCGCCAGGACCTCGCCCCGGAGCTGCTGATCGGGGCGATCGACCGGATACGGCCGGATGACCGCTGAACGGACGGCCGAACCAGCGGACCCGGGCGACGGACGCAGGACGAACGGGTCAGAGGCAGCCGGCGACGGACGCACACGCTTGGTTCGGCGGACGGCCCACCTGGTCCGCGCGGCCGCCGCGGTCTCCCTCGTGTACGCCCTGGTGCGGGTGTTCGGGCTGGAGTGGGGCTTCCCGCTCGTACAGCTGGTCGCCTACGTCCCCTTGGCCCTGCTGCTTTCACCCGTACTGTTGGTGGGCGCGGCGCTCCTCCGCCAGTGGTGGTCGGTGGCGGCCGTTGCCGTCGCGGGGGTGCTCCTGGCAGTGGTGGTCCTGCCCCGAGCGGTGGCGGACGGGCCTACGGACGCGGAGGGACCGCAGCTGCGCCTGCTCACTCTCAACGCCCACTTGGGCGAGCTCGACCCGGACCTCGTTGTCGACCTGGTCCGCGAACACGAGGTCGAGGTCCTCTCACTCCAGGAGATCACCCCCGAGTTGTTCGAGGGGCTCGAGGCGGCCGGGTTGGCGGAGGAACTGCCGTACGCGGTGGACCGCTCCGACCGGGCGGCCTCCGGCGGCAGCGTGCACTCGGAATACCCGCTCACGGACCTCGGCGACCTCGGGCACGACATCGGTTCACTGGCCCAGCCG
This sequence comes from Nocardiopsis nanhaiensis, assembly GCF_054778635.1. Lineage (NCBI taxonomy): Bacteria > Bacillati > Actinomycetota > Actinomycetes > Streptosporangiales > Nocardiopsidaceae > Nocardiopsis > Nocardiopsis nanhaiensis. The sequence continues at coordinate 99,312 of NZ_BAAGZJ010000007.1, read as the reverse complement.
AGGGCCGGCTTGGCGGTGCCCGGGGCCGAGCTCCCGCTAGAGGTGGTGTCGGTCCACCCGATGCCTCCCCTGCGGCCCTCCACCATGGCCCTCTGGCAGGAAGGGCTCCGGACGTTGCCCGAGTCCGATGACGACACCCTGCGCATCCTCTCCGGGGACTTCAACGCCACCCTCGACCACGCGGAGATGCGCGCGGTCCTGAACCGGGGCTACACCGACGCCGCCGACCACCTGGGGCTGGGCCTGACCGGGACCTGGCCGGTGGGCACACCGCTGCCCAAGGTCGCCCTCGACCGCATCCTGGTGGACCAGCGGGTGGCGGTGGCGGACCTGGAGTTCCTGGACGTGGCGGGCACCGACCACCGGGGATTGGTCGCCAGCCTGGCCCTGCCCGGAGAGTCGGACTGAGGGCTTCCCGCCGACCGGGGCCGGCGTGACGACGCGCGCGGGATCTTGACCCTCACACCGGTGTCAGGAGCTACGGTCGCCGCATGAGCGAGCTCACCGAACCGATGACCGGACCGCGCCTCCAAGTGGTCCTGCCCGACGAGTCACCCCTGATGCCGCCGTCAGCCCTCGTGGACCTGGGAGTTCGCGCGGAGGCCCTCGGTGTGGACACCGTCTGGCTGCCCGACCACCTACTGCCGCCCAAGCCCTACGGGACGACGTTCGGCGGTGTGTACGAGCCGCTGGTGACCCTGGCGTACCTGGCCGCGCGCACCGAGCGGGTGCGCTTGGGCACGTCGGTCCTGGTACTGCCGATGCGTGACCCCGTTGTCCTGGCGAAGCAGGTGGCCACCCTGGACCGGCTCTCCGGCGGCCGCTTCACGCTGGGGGTGGGCGTGGGGTGGTCGCGCGAGGAGTTCGCGGCCGTGGGGTCCGACTTCACCACCAGGGGAGCCCGGACCGACGAGGCTCTGGAGCTGCTGCGGCACCTGTTCGAGGGTGAGGGCCCCTTCCGGGGACGGTTCCACTCCTACGAGAAGGGGGTGTTCGAGCCGCGCCCGCCGGAGCGGATCCGGCTGATGGTGGGCGGCGGTTCCGAGGCGGCACTGCGCCGGGCGGCGGAGTGGGCCGACGAGTGGCAGGGGGTCGACCCGTCACCCGAGGCCTTCCGCACGGCCCGCAACCGGCTGCGCGAGCTCACCGCGCGCCCCCTGCGCGCTGGAACGCGGATGGCGTGGACCGGGGGCGAAGAGGAGTTCGAGGCCGCGGTGGCGCGCTTTCGCGAGCTGGCGGCCTCAGGCGCGGACTCGGTGGGCGTGTGGTTCGGCGACGTGGAAGGGTTCGAGGAGCGCATGGTGCGGTTCGTGGCCGCCCTGCGCTGACCGGCTCCGGCCCACCCTCCCCTGGCTGGCTCCGGCTACTTCTCCGACCGGAGGATGCCCTTGCCCCCGTATTTCTTGTGGATGGCCTGTTTGGACACCCCGAGGACTTCGGCGATCCGGGCCCAGGTGGTTCCCTGGTTGCGGGCTCGACGGACGAGGACGGCCTCGACCCGTTCGGCCTCCCCTCGCAACTGGACGACGGCGTCCAGACCCACAAGTGGATCGTCGCTATCGATCGACCGGGTGAGCGCGGTGAGCTGTTCGGAGTCCATGGGTCAACGGTAATTGACCGGCCTCCGGACGGCCAGGCCCGGGGCCGCGCGGGGGCGGAGAGCTAGTTTGGGCAACATGCTCACCATCGAACGCGCCGTGAAGACGGACGTGGCGGCGATCGTCGCCATGCTGGCCGATGACCCCCTGGGAGCCTCCCGGGAGACCCCCGACGACCTGGCCCCGTACCTGAGGTCCTTCGAGGACATCGACGCCGACCCGCGCCAGTACCTGGCCGTGGCCCGTCGGCACGGCCGCGTAGTGGGTACCCTCCAGCTCACGGTCCTGCCCGGACTGTCACGGAAGGGCGCCTCCCGCGCCCAGGTGGAGGCGGTGCGGGTCCACAGCGGGGAGCGCGGCAGCGGCCTGGGCACCGAGCTCTTGGAGTGGGCCGAACACGAGGCACGCAGGCGCGGCTGCGTGCTGGTGCAGCTCACCTCGGACGCGCAGCGGGAGGGTGCCCACCGCTTCTACGAGCACCTGGGTTACGAGGCCAGCCACGTGGGCTTCAAGAAGCGGCTCGGCTGAGCCCGCGGAGGGAGCGGCACCCGGGCCCCTGGACGGTCCCCGGCCCCTGCCCGGGTTCGACCGAGCGGGTGTCACTGGTCGGCCCGGCCAGAGCGCCCAGCTCGACCAGACTGGTCCGCCAGGTCGGCCAGGTCGGCTTGGACGGCCCGGGTCACGCGGTCGGTGTCGCCGGTGGCAAGAAGGTCGAGCAGGGCTCCGCGCAGGAGGGCGAGGGCTCGGGTGCGCTGGGCGAGCGCCTCGGGCGTGTCCGGGTCGGGCTGGGAGCGGGCCAGGACCTCCAGCCAGTCGCGGACGGTGGCGGCGGCGAAGTCGGCCCAGGGCCCCTGGGGGGCGACCAGGGAACGGGCGTAGCCCTCCACCCACAGGGTCAGCAGGGGCTGGCGTTCTTCGGCGGTCAGCCACCCCCACACCCGGGCCGCGGTCTCCGGCAGGTCGGTGCCGCGGGGCAGCCGTTCCAGGAGTGCGAGCTCGTCGGCGCGGGCGCGTCCGAGGAGTTCGCGGACGAGCCCGTCCTTGCTGCCGAACAGGTAGAGCAGTACGCGCGGGCTGGTGCCGATGGCGGCGGAGAGGGGGCGCAGGGACAAGTCGGCCAGCCCGTGGTCGAGGGCGTATCGGTAAGCCGCTTCCAGCAGGTGGTTCCGGCGCGGTGAGGGGCTTGATCCGTCGGTGGGCACGCGCCTAGTCTAGGAGCACTGAAACAGTCGTGTCAGTATCCTGGAGGGCGCTGTGAAGACTCGGATCCGACCGCTCGGAGCCCCCGGCGACCTGGGATGGGTGGTCAAGGTCAACGGCGAGGCGTACGCGGAGCAGTACGGCTGGGACATGACCTACGAGGCCCTGGTCGCTAGGATCGTCGCGGACTTCGACCCGGCCACCGGCGCGGCGTGGATCGCGGAGGCGGACGGGGCACGGGCTGGCAGTGTCTTCTGTGTTCCCGACGGCCAACCCGGCACCGCCCGCCTCCGGCTCCTCTTGGTCGCCCCTGGGGCACGCGGCCTGGGGATCGGCTCCGCCCTCGTGGAACGCTGCCTGTCCTACGCGCGGGAACAGGGCTACAAGCGGATGACCCTGTGGACCAACGACGTCCTGGCGTCGGCGCGACGGATCTACCAGGAAGCCGGATTCACCTTGGTGGAGGAGGAGCCCCACCACAGTTTCGGGCATGACCTCGTCGGCCAGTACTGGTCCCTGGACTTGTGACCGGATCAGTCCGGTAGGGGCCGGGATCGTGCCTGGCCCGGGCCCCGGACCGCTGGGAAGGTTCGGGTATGAGCACAGTTCCCAGCACCGGCAGACTCACCCGGGCCTTCACCCGGGCCACGGGCCTGACTCCGCTGCGGTACCAGCAGAGTCTGCGGGTGGAGCGCGCCGAGCAGCTGATCGGTGGCGGTGCGACGGTGGAGTCGGCAGCCCGGGCGGTGGGTTTCCAGGACGCCCGCATGCTCCGCCGCCTGCGTGTGCGCAGCTGAGCGGAACCCCCTTGGCCCTCCGCACTCAACGCTGCCGCAGGAGCACGAGGAGCCCCACCGCCAAGGCGAGCAGGAGTGCGGCACCGGTCAGGCCGGTGGCGGACATCCCCTCGACGAACGCCTCCCGCGCCGAGGCCGTCATGCTCGCCGCGGCCGCGTCGGGCAGTTGTTCGGCGACCCCCAGCGCCGCGCCGAGGCTGGACCCGACCGCCTCCACCCCCTCCTCTGGGACATCGTCGGGGAGCCGTTCCCGGACCCCGGTCCGGTAGAACACCGCGCTGACCGTGCCCAGGACCGCGATACCCAGCGCGGCACCGAACTCGTTCGCGGTCTCCGACACCGCCGAGGCCGCGCCTGCCCGTGCGGGGCTGACGGCGGCGACCACCACGTCCACGGCCAGGGCGACGACCGGGCCCACGCCCATGCCGACTAGCGCTCCCCCGGCCAGAACCCACCAGGTGGGCGGGTCAGCCGGTACGAGGCCGAGTGTGAGCATGCCACCGGCCGAGACTAGGGCTCCGCCCGCGAACACCGTCCGGTGACCCCACAGTCGGGCGGCCGTGGCCGCGGACGCCGAGGCCGCCGCCACCCCGGCCAGGACCGGCAGCAGCATGAGCGCGGCGTTCAGGGGTGAGAAGCCCTGGACCAGCTGGAGGAACTGGGCGGTGTGGAGCATCATCGCCACGAGGGAGAACATCATCAGTGCGCCCGCGAGCACCGCGCCGGTGAACCGCCGGTTGGCGAACAGCGACACGTCCACGAGTGGTACCGCCAGGCGGCGCTGGCGCAGGACGAAGGCCGCCCCGGCGAGCAGGGCGACTGCCAGGGCCGCCGCGCTGGCCGGAGAGACGGCGAGCGCTTCCGCGGCGGTCTTGACCGACCACACCAAGGGCAGGACGGCAGCGAAGGAGAGCAGGACGCTGGGCACGTCGAGGCGCTCGGCGCGTTCGTCCCGGTACTCGGGCAGCACCAGGGCGCCCACCGCCATCAGGGCGAGGATGATCGGCACGTTGATCATGAAGACCGATCCCCAGGCGAAGAACTCCAGCAGGGCGCCGCCGACGATCGGGCCGAGCGCCGCCCCTCCGGCGAAGCCCGCGGTCCACAGCCCGATGGCCCGGGTGCGTTCGGCAGGGTCGGTGAAGATGTTGCGGATCAGCGCGAGCGTGGACGGCATGAGGGTGGCCCCGCCGACCCCCATGAGGGCGCGGGCGGCGATCAGCGCCTCGGGGGTCGGGGAGAGGGCGGCGGCCAAGGAGGCCGCGCCGAAGAGCGCGGAGCCGAGGAGCAGGAGGCGCCGCCGTCCGATCCGGTCACCGATGTTGCCCGCGGTGATGAGCAGCCCGGCCAGCAGGAAGCCGTAGATGTCGAGGATCCACAGCGTCTGCCCTCCTGTGGGGGCGAGGTCCGCGGTGATGGCGGGCACGGCCATGTAGAGGATCGAGATGTCCATGGACGTGAGCAGGACGGGGACGATGAGCACGCCTAAGGCGAGCCACCGCCGGGAGTGGGTTCGCTGGGTGCGAGTGGTCACGACAGCTCCTTGAGTACGGTGTACGCATGCACGTGGGTACACCGTACGCAAGGGTTAGCATGACCGCAACGGCGAACCGGGCGGTGAGTGTGGCGGGACAGGCGTTGAACAGGGAACGCATCGTCGAGGCGGCGATCGGCCTCGCCGACCGCGAGGGGCTCGACGCGGTGTCGATGCGCCGGATCGCCAAGCAGCTCGGCGCCGGCGCGATGTCGCTGTACCGGCACGTCTCCGACAAGGAGGAGCTGCTCCGGGACATGATCGACACCCTCCACGCCCGGCACGCCTACCCCGATCCCGGCGGCCTGGACTGGCGCGAGCGAATGCGCCTGCTCGCCCGGCACGACTGGGCCATGTACACCGCCCACCCTTGGCTGCTCACCGCCGCGGCGACCGTCGCCCCGCCAGCCGGTCCGCACATGCTCGCGTCCATGGAGTGGGCGCTGACCGCTCTCGAACCCCTCGACCTCACCCCTCCCCAGGCCGGGCGCGCGATCATGGCCGTCACCCACTACCTCCAGGGCAGCGCCCGCATGGCACTGGGCGACGAGACCGGGCCGGGCGGCGCGAGCGGACTGGGTGATACCGGTGATCTCGCGGACCGGAGCCCCGGGAACGCTTGGCGCAGGAGGCTCGGCGGCGAGGACCTCTCCGGCTTCCCCTGTGTTGCCGCCCTCGTCAGTTCCTCCCCGGAATCCGATGAGGACGACGGGAAGAAGGGCGGAGACTGGGTCCTCACCGGGCTGGACATGGTCCTGGACGGGATCGCCGCGCAGTCGTCGGCAGCGAGTGCGCTTCCCTGACCGTTCAGGGGCCCGTTCAGGAGGTCACGATGTCGAAGTTCGGGTCGGGCTGGTCCAGGAGACCGAACAGGTGGTCCAGGAGCGACTCGTCACCGGAGAACGCCATACCCTCCGTCCCCTTGCCCGCGAGCAACCGCAGCAGCCGGAACTTGTTCAGGGTGACGACCAGCCCGGGCTCGCCTCGGCGCGGCTTCTCCCGTGTGGTGAGCGCCCCGTTGGAGAGGGTCGTGCGGTACGTGGTGCCCAGGTCCGAGAACACCCAGTCGATGACCATGTGCGTGTCCCAGGCCTTGGGGCCGTTGATCCGGATCGCGAGCGACTCGAAGAGCTGGCCCATCGACAGCGCGGCCGTCATACCGGCGCCCAGGTCGGGCGAGTGGTCCGGTTTGCCGCGCCGCAGCTCGGCTGAGCCCTGGAGGTAGAAGTTGCGCCAGGTACCGTTCTCCGAGCCGAAACCCAACCGCTCGTACACCCCGGCCAGCGCTGCTCGGGCCCGGCCGTGCCCGGGTTCGGCGAACACCGCGTGGTTGAGCAGGGTCGCGGCGAACCGGAGGTCCCCGTGGCCCCGGTACTCGTCCGCCTTGCGCACCACCTCGTCCACACCTCCCATGCAGTCGACGTACCTGCGGGCCTCCTCCTCGGGAGGGTGGCCCCACAGGTGGGCGGGGTTGCCGTCGAACCAGCCCATGTAGCGCTGGTAGATGGCCTTGACGTTGTGGCTGACGGAACCGTAGTAGCCGCGCGTGTGCCACTCCCCCTCCAGTCCGGGCGGCAACTGCAGGTGTTCGGCGATCTCGGAGCCCACGTACCCCTGGTTCATCATCCGCACGGTCTGGTCGTGCAGGTAGGCGTAGAGGTCGCGCTGCTGCCTCAGGTACCTGACCAGGTTGTCGGTGCCCCAGGTGGGCCAGTGGTGCGAGGCGAACAGGACGTCGGAATCGTGCGCGAACAGTTCGACGGACTCGTCGAGGTAGCGCGACCAGATCCGGGCGTCGCGGACCTGGGCCCCGCGGAGCGAGAGGATGTTGTGCAGGTTGTGGGTGGCGTTCTCCGCCATGCACAGGGCCCGGTGTTCGGGGAAGTAGAAGTTCATCTCCGTGGGCGCCTCGGTTCCGGGCGTCATCTGGAAGACGATCCGAACCCCGTCCACGACCTCCTCTTGGCCGGTCCGGGTGATGTCGCGGTTGGGCGCGATGAGGGTGACCGTGCCGCTCGAGTTGGTCTGTCCGAGGCCCAGCCCGATCTGTCCCCGCGGCCCCGGTTCCAGGTGGGATCCCGTGTGGAAGAGGCTGCGGCGGGCCATGGCGGGCCCGGCGTGGACGTTCTCCGACACCGCGTGCTCCATGAACCCGGACGGTGCGAGGATCGGCACGGTGCCGTCCGTGACGCCGCCGACCCCGCCGAAGTGGTCGACGTGCGAGTGCGAATAGATCACCCCGCTGACCGGGCGGTCGCCGCGGTTCGCGCGGTACAGCTCAAGCCCGGCACGTGCGGGTTCGGCGGAGATCAGCGGGTCGATGACGAGGACGCCCTGGTCGCCCTCGACCAGCGTCATGTTCGACAGGTCCAGGCCCCTGACCTGGTAGATCCCCTCAGTGACCTTGAACAGCCCCTGCTTGGCACACAGGCGGGACTGGCGCCACAGGCTCGGGTTGGCGCTGTCCGGGCACTCCCCGTCGAGAAACGCGTAGGCGTCGGCGTCCCAGACCACCCGGCCCTCCTCGTTTCTGACCTGCCCCGGCTCAAGCCGGGCGATCAGTCCCCGGTCCGCGTTGGCGAAGTCGGTGGGATCGGCGTGGTCGGGTCCGTTACCGGTCATCACTTCTCCTCGTCGAGTCGACGCTGGCCAGCGGGCCGGGTACGGGCGCAAGATCCATGATCGGGGCGAGGGGTTCAGCGGAGTGCAACGCTCGGCTCTGTTGTTGACCAAGGCGCCCGGTGAGTACCGGCGGGGGCTGGTCCGCGACCCGGAAGCGGAAGTGAGGAGCCGCCGGTGCGAGTGGCCCGCACCGGCGGCGTGAGAGGGCTCGGGCCCTAGCCTCGGAGTGCCTCGATGAGCTCGTGCTCGTTGTCCTTGGACAGGTTGGTCTGGATGACCGTGGGGTGCAGCGGCCGGAAGGCGTCGACGACGCGGTCGATGGTGGCGTCGTCGGCGAGCAGGAACACGGCGGCCCTGCCCTGCTGGAGTTCGGAGCCGATGTCCTTGATCATGTCGTCGTCGATCCCGACGTCGCTGAGCCTGCCCGCGATCGCCCCGGCACCCGCGCCGACGGCCAGTCCGAGGAGCGGGTTCAGGAAGAGCATGCCGATGAGCGTGCCCCACAGCGCGCCGCCCGCGGCGCCGTAGCCGGTGAGGTTGACGGTCTGGTGGATGCGGGGACGTCCCTTGTCGTCCTTGTACGCGTAGGCGGCGTCCTCCAGGTGGAGGAGTTCCTGTTTGCTGAGGTCGGCGGCGATGTCGAGTGCCTCCTCGGCGGTGTCCCGGTCGGTCACTCCGAGCACGATCAACTGCGCCATTGGTGTGTTCCTCCGTCGTCGGCTCCGGGCCCGGGTGCAGGGCCCGATCTGCCGCAGTCTTCCCGGGGCCGGCTTCGGCCAACGTCACCGGGAGTCCCGGATCCCGCAAAACCTCACCAGTCGCGGAGCGGCCCGCCTGGCCCGTAGCCGGGGTCGTCTGGGTCCTGTTCGCGCCGCACCTGGCGCCGGACCATCCGGTAAAGGCCGTAGGACCAGGCCAGGACGGCCACGGCGACGATCAGGTAGCCGAGCGGGCCGAGTTCCATGCGTGCCTTTCGGATCTACTCCTGTGTCTGCCCGGAAGCGGTTGCCGCCGGATCGGCGCAGTTGCGGGTGGGGTCCTCGGGATCGTAGCGAACGGCCACCTCGCTGCCGGGCGGGTGGCGCTGAGCGTACTTCCAGGCGCGGTGGGCACCCCAGCGCCGCCGGGTGAGCTCGTCGGGGTTGGGAGTGTTCCCCTCGTACTCCTGGCCGTCGACCTCGAACACGTACCTGACCCCGACCCTGTCGAGCTTGGGCTGTGGCTCCCTACCCGCGAGCTCGGGAACGGCGTGGGGCGGTCTGGCCCAGACCGGTTTCGCGACGAGGACGGTTCCGCTTGCGGTGGACCAGTCGGCAGCCGTCCGGGCGTCTCGACGGCGTTCCCGCTCGTTGCCCAGGAGCCGGTAGCCGACGTAAAACGCTAGGGGGATACAGATCGCCAGCAGGCCTATGAGGCGGGCCAGCGGGTGGTTTCGGGAGGGATCAGCGAGTTCGTGCGCGAGGGCAAGGACGATCTCCACTCGGTGCGCCTCCCAGGGTCGGTCTCTCCGAAAGACTTACCCACGCCGTGGTTCTCACACGTGGAGGCGGAGTTCGCCCCGGTTCAGGACTTGCGGGACACCACCAGCTGGGTGGTGTAGGGGACGCGGACGGCTCCGTCTGGGAAGTGGCGGTCGGCGATGGCCCGGAGCTCGGCCCGGACCCGGTCCGCACCGGCCTCCTCGGTTGCCGCCGCCATCTTGCTGGAGGACATCGCCATACCGAGGTAGCCGTCCACGGTGAGCTCGCGGACCCACGGGAAGGTGTGCTCGGTCGCGCCGGTCAGGGTCCTGGTCTCGGACATTTCACCGACCAGGTCGTACGTGCGGTAGTAGCGGTCGTATCCGGGGCTGTAGCGCTCCAGCAGGTCCTCGTGGTCGTCGGTGAACGCGCTGCCGTCGAGGTCGCGGTTGTTGTTGAGCACGGCGAGGGTGCCGCCTGTGGTGAGGAGGCGCGCGGACTCGGCGTAGAAGGCGGGACGGTCGAACCAGTGCACGGCCTGGGCGGTGAGCACCAGGGCGGCGGAGGCGCCCGGGAAGGGGATGTCCTCGGCTCGGGCGTCCACGTACTCGACCGCGTCGCCCTCGGCCGGGTCAGCGCCGGTCACTGCGGCTTCGGACGCGGCGGGCGCAACGGCTGCATCGCGCATGTCGTGGCCGGGTTCCACACCGACCACGCGCGGCCCGGGGCCGAAGGCACCGCGGAGAGCGCGCGTGGAGATTCCGGTCCCGGCCCCGACGTCGAGGAGGAGCCACGGGTCGGGCCAGGCGTCTGAGGCACCGGCGCGCACGTGGTCGCGCAGGGTGCCCAGGGCCTCTTCCGGGTACCCGGGGCGGAAGGCCCGGTAGTTCTCGGTGAGACCTTCGAAAGCCTGGGTGCGGTCGTTCATGGGGCGTCCTCCGCCGCGGATGAGCCGTTGCCTGCTACGGCGGAATCATAGCGCTTGCTCCCGGTCCGTGACGGTTCGGTGGCATGTCGGGACGCAGGGTCACCGCGCGGTGTACCGCTGGGGTTGCGCAGAGGGCCGGGCCGTGCCCTGTCCGCGGGCTCCAGCCGGTTGTCCACAACCTGGAAAGTGCCTCTGGCGCGGGCGGCCCGCTGCGGTTTCACTGGAATGGATCCCACCCCTTACCCAGCTCCCCAGGGAGGACCGCCCGTGCGCACAGTTCTGGTCAATGACCGAGTACCGCGACAGCGCTCAGCCGACGACCCCGGTCGGCGGGGCAACGGCGGTGTCGGTCGGCGGGGTGGAGGCGGTGCCGGTCCTGGACTTTCGGTACTCGGAAGGGCTTGTGCCCAGCTGGTTCTTGAAGGCCGCGCTGAACGCGAACGCGCTCCCGTACCCCACGCGGGCGGCCAGCGGTTCCAGGCCCAGGTCGGGTTCGGCCACGAGGAGGTCGCAGGCCAGGCTCAGCCGCCAGGTGCGCAGGTAGGTCATGGGCGGGCTGCCCACCGCGCGTTGGAAGCGGGTGGCCAGGGTGGACCGGGAGACCGAGCACCCCGCCGCCAGCGACTCCAGGGTCCAGGGGTGGGTCGGCTGTTCGTGCACCAGGTCCAGGGCGCGGGCGACGGTCGGGTCGTGCTGGGCGCTGAGCCAGTTCGGCGCGGTGTCCGGGTGCGATTCCAGCCAGGCCCGGACCGCCATGACCAGCAAAGAGTCCAACAGGCGGTCGTTGAGTGCGCTCTGGGCTACCCGCGCGCTGGTGATCTCCCTGGCGAGCAGGGTGACCACCGCCGGGTCTACGGCCCCCGCCGGCAGCACCGCCAGCGGGGGCAGCGCGGCGAGGGCGAGGCGCCCGATCTCGCCGGTGTCCTCGTAGGCGCCCAGAATCATCGTGTCCGTGCCGTCGGGGTCGTTTCCCCAAGTCCCGACGCCGTGGCTCATGGTCACGTGGAGTTCCCGGCCGTCGAGGCTCATACAACGGTTACCCGGATAGACGATGGTGCCGGGAGCCGTGTCGGGGTGGTCCGAGAGCACGTAGGGTTCCGGGCCGCGGATGAGCAACACGTCTCCGGGGCCCGTCAGGACGGGGGCGAAGCCCTCACGGCGCAGCCAGACCCGGCCGCCGGTGATCACCACCAGCGCGAGCGGGGCTCCGTCGCGGATGTCCATGGCCCAGGGCGGACCCATCACGATGCGCAGGGTGAAGGCGGCCCGGGCGCGCGGCCCGTCGATCAGGTGCACCAGGGGGTCCATGGTCTCCTCCCACAGGGCCGGGACCGGCTACGGCACGAACAGTGGACGTTCTCTTATGGAGTCCAGCAGATGAACCATGTCCCGTCCAGAGCTTTCCCGCTGTACTGGGTTCATGGATACGAACAGCAGCGCACACAGCACCACTCGGCGAGTCCTCGTCACCGGCGGAACCGGGATGACCGGGCGCCGCGTCACCCGACTGCTGACCCAGCTCGGCATCGAGCACCGGGTCGGTTCCAGGGCGGGCCACCCGGGGTCCGGCACCCCGCCCTTCGACTGGCACTCCCCCGACACCTGGGACACCGTCCTGGAGGGGGCCGACTCCGTCTACCTCTGCTACCATCCGGACCTCGCCTTCCCCGGGGCGTCCGACATCGTCTCGGCCTTCGCGGCACGGGCCGCCGGGCACGGGGTGCGCCGGATGGCGCTGCTGTCCGGCCGCGGCGAGCCGGAGGCCCAGCGCGCCGAGGAGGTGGTCCGGTCCGTCTTCCCCGCCCTGACCGTGCTGCGCTGCTCCTTCTTCGCGCAGAACTTCTCCGAGTACTTCTTTCTGGACGGGGTTCGTTCGGGGACGCTCGCCCTGCCCGTGGCGGACGTGCCCGAGCCGTTCGTGGACCTGGACGACGTCGCGGAGGCCGCTGTCCGGACCCTCACCCAAGAAGGACACGCTGGCGAGCTGTACGAGATGACCGGACCGAGGGCGCTGACCTTCGCCGAAGCCGGAAAGGTCCTGGGTGACGCGGCGGGCTACCCCGTGGCCTACCGCAAGGCGACCCCGGACGAGTACGTCTCCTGGGCCGCGGCTGAAGGCGTACCCGAGGAACTGGCTCAGGGTCTGGTCACGCTGTTCACCCAGGTCCTGGACGGGCGCAACACCAAGCCCGCCGACGGGGTCCATCGTGCCCTCGGCCGCCCGGCAGGCGATTTCGGGGACTACGCGGCCAAGGCCGCAGGGACGGGGGTGTGGGAGAGGAGCTGAACCGGTCACCGGCGGGCCCGTCACGTGCTGTCAGGCCCGCCGTTCCGAACACTCCGGACTGGAGCTCTGGGCCTGAGGACGATCGAGTAGGAGGTCTGCGGCGCGGGCCAGGACGTCGGCCCGGCTGCGGCCGGGGTGGTCGGCGGCGAGGAAGTGCTCCCCGATCGCGGCGCAGAAGGCGAGCAGGCTACGGGCCTCGACCTCGTCGGGGTCCGAGCAGAAGGTACCGATCACCCCGCGCAGGAGTTCCATGCGCCGGTTGTCGACCCGCCGCAGCCGCTCCGCGACCGCCTCGTCGTGCCTGGCCCATCCGCGGACCGCGAGATCGATGGGCAGGAGGCGGTCGTCGGAGAAGGTGAGCATGCCCGCCCGGTACGCCTGGTCCTTGGGGGCGCCGCCCTCCCGCTCCACCTGGTCGATCACGTCGTCGGTGCTCTCCCGCTCCCAGGTCTCCAGCATCGCGTCCAGCAACGCGTTCCGGTCGGCGAAGTACCCGTAGAAGCCGCCCTTGGTCACCCGGAGCCTCTTGGCCAGGGCTTCGACACGGACCGCGTCCGGCCCGTCGGCGGCCAGGACGCGGAGGCCCTCCTCGACCCACTTCTCACGCGGTGTGCGCACAGCACCCATGCGGCCCCTCACCTCTCGACGTCACATACGGCAGCGTATAGATTAGCCGAAGCCGATATATACGCCACCGTATATTTGGGGGTAGCGCAATGCCGGATGATCCGATTCCACACCCGAGGCACAGGGGAGACGGTCACGTAGAGAGCGCCGTGGGGGTCAGTGCCGTCCCCGGCTCCCTCCGTTCAGCCAGTTCACTGCCGCGCATCGACTACGCCGACGCGTTCACCCTCACCACCGGACTGAGCGCGCCCCCGGAAGGATGGGCCCGCGCGATGTTCGGGGATAACCCCGACCTCGCGGCCTGGCTGATCTGGCGCGGATTCCTGGGTCTGCGCCTCAGCCGGGGCTCCGCACGGGACACCGTCGCCGGATGGCGGATCGCCGGGCGCGGCCAGGACTGGATCCGACTCGAAGCCGACTCCTGGTTCCTGAACGGCAACCTCGTGGTCCGGGCCGACGGTGCCGGGGTGTCACTGGGTACCTTCCTGCACTACCGGCGGGCCCTCGGCAGAGTCGTGTGGCCCGCGCTGTCCGCCCTGCACCGCCGACTAGCCCCCGGGCTGCTCCGCGACGCCGCGGCCAAACTGCGCCCGCCGGGGCGGGGGTCCACACCCCCTGTTTGAGGGTGCCGGGCGGTGACCCGTGCCGCCCGCGCGTGGTGCACCGTGAGGAATCGCGCCGTCCGGGGGAAGAGCCGTCCGGAAGAAGGACCGTTCAGAGGAAAGGCCGCCCAGAGGGGGAAGCGGGGGGTTGTCCACAGGCCAGGATCCGGGGCTGGCACGACGGAGGCAGACCCGGTTGACTTGTTGTATCGGGGGAGTCCAGCTTGTGCCAGCTTCGTGCTGCCCAGATTCAGCTGTCGGCCTGGTGGCCGGTGACCGCCACTCTCGTCAGCGCTGAGGCGGGTCGGCTGTCGCGGCCGGTCAATGTGTGCGCCGGAGCCCCTTGCGCGGCCTTGGCGCTGGTTCCCCGGTTCCCGCCTCCTCCCGGTCCGTGTCGGGTACAGCGTGTCCAAGACCTGAAGCAAGGGCCCAACGGGCTGTTTCCCGCACCCCGACGATGCCGTGGCCGCGTGCTCCAGCACTTCAGCCACTGCACTGAATCAAGGCACAAATGTTCACGGGTTCATCTAAACTGTGCTGGACCGTGCACAGATGATGAGGAGAGCTCCGTGCCAGCACGTCGATTCGGCCACCGACAATTCATGAGAGCTCGATGACGATGGATGTTTCCGCAGGCAACGGACCCGACACAGACCCCGAGCGTCTTTATCGCGCCGCGCAGCTGTATTACGAGCAAGGTGCGACTCAGGCAGAGGTCGCCGAACAGCTCAGCGTTTCGAGACCTTCGGTCAGTCGCCTGCTGGCGGAGGCGCGAGCTGTCGGGCTTGTCGAAATCACCGTTCATCGCCCCAGTTCCCAGAGCACCCAAGAGCTGAGTGCGCGGCTGCGCGAGGCCCTGGAGCTCGACGCCGTTCATATCGCCCCCGGGGACCAGTCGGAACGGGTGGGCCTGGGATTGGGTCCGCTCGCCCGCCACGCGCTGAGCGGCGTGGGCCTGCGTCCCGGTGACGTCTTGCTCATCGCTTCCGGAGTGACCACCTACGCCTTGGCCCAACAGCGCATGGGCGACTACCCCGGTGTCATCGTCGCGCCCACGGTCGGTGGGCAAGCCGAGGCGGACCCCTGGCACCAGACGAACGAGGTCGTTCGGATGTTCACCTCAACCTCCGGGGGCCGTCCGCATTACCTCTTCGCCCCCGCGCTGCCGTCACCAGCCCTGCTGACCGCTTTGCAGGACGATCCGGGTTTTCAGCAGATCGTTCAGGACTGGGGGTCGGCGAAGGCCGCACTCGTCGGCGTCGGGGCTCCGCCCCTCTCAAGGGAATCCATCTCCCGCTCCGTCCCCCGTGACCACCCCAACTTGGCCAAGTCGGTGGGGGATGTCTGCCTCGCCTTCTTCGACCGGGAAGGCGCCGAGGTCACGTTCCCGGGAAACGAGCGCATGGTCAGGGTGCCCGGCGACGCGCTTCGCGCCGTACCGCACCGCATCGCCGTGGCCGTCGGCCAGGAGAAAACCCTGAGTATCACTGTCGCCGCGCGATCGGGTTGGCTGAATCAGCTGGTGACAGATGAGGCCACCGCCCAAGCGATCGAGCGGGACATGTGATCGCCGCACACCTACCGTGACGGGACCGGCCGCCCTCTCGCCGGTAGTACAGCGAGAGGGCGGCCGGGTCTGCCGGATGTGCGTCCGGACCGCGACTAGGGCGTGTTCGATTCACTCTTCGATAACGAAGTCCTGAAGGTCGTCGGCGTTCTCTTCGGTGATCAGGATGCAGTCCAACGCGACCTTCTCACCGTCCAGTGACGACTCCCCCGTACGGATGACCTCGTCGAGGACCTCGAGGGCCTGGGTCGTGGCGTCGTCGATGGGCTGCAGGACCGAAGCGACCATCTTGCCATCCGCGACGGCCTCAGCGGCATCGTTGCTCCCGTCGAAGCCCAAGACCTCCACGTCGTCGAGGACCCCGGCCTCTTCAAGGGCGTTGATCGCGCCCAGAGCCATCTCGTCGTTGCCGGAGATCACACCGTCGATGTCCGGGTTGCGGGAGAGCAGCTGCTCCATGGCCGTCTGGCCCTCTTGGCGGTCCCAGTTGGCGATCTCCTCACCGACCTTCTCCATGTCCGGGTACTGGGAGAGCACGCTCTCGTAGCCCTCGGAGCGGACCGGCGCGTTGTTGTCGCTCGGCTCGCCGAACAGTTCCACATAGGTGCCCTCATAGCCCATGGCCTCGGCCCATCTCTCGGCCCCCTCGGCCGCACCCTGGGCGTTGTCCGAGACGAACTGGGCTTCCGCCAGGCCGGTTTCCGAGATCTCGGCGTTGACGAGGGAGACGGGGATGTCGGCGTCGACGGCCTGCTCAACGATCGCCACGCTCTCGTCCGCACCGGCGGGGTCGAGGAGGATGCCATCGACGTTGTTGTTGATGGCGGTTTCCATCAGTCGGGTCTGCTCGTCGGGATCGTTCTCGTGAGCGCCGACGTTGTAGCTGTATCCGAGCTCTTCGGCCAACTCTTCCGCGCGGTTCACCTCGGCGGCCCAGTAGGGGTTCGAGGGGTCAACGGTAATGATGGCGATTTCCCCGCCGCCCTCAGCGCCTCCCCCGCCGTCGCTCCCGCATCCGGTGAGAACGAACGCGGTGGCCGCGATCGCTGCCATCGATTTCCGGTACATGGGTCTCCCCTTTTTTCTCTTCTTGCAACGACGGTAACTACGATGTCGATTTCGAGGACGGGCCCTCACGGCCTCCGGTCCCGGCGCCAGCCCCGGCGAGACTCTTCTCGGATTCCCGTCTGGCTTCGGCGACGGCGCGCGCCTGTGCCTGTCGGCGCTGCAGGATCTGCTGGATCTGGTCGACGGCCACAGCCAGGATGATGACCGCACCGGTGATGACGGTCTGCCAGAAGGGCGAGACACCGACGATCACGAGCCCGTTGGTCAAGAATCCGATGACGAAGGCGCCGATAATGGTGCCGCGCACCGTTCCGCGGCCACCGGAAAGGGCTGCGCCGCCGATGACCACTGCCGCGATGGCGTTCAGCTCGTAGAACTGGCCGAGGTCCGCAGTCGATGAACGGATATTCGCGATCTGCAGAATCCCGACGATGCCCGCGCACAGTCCGGTGAGCACGTACACCCTGGTCTTGACCTGAGTGACGGGTACGCCGGAGAGCGCCGCAGCGCGCTCGTTGCTGCCGATGGCGTACAGCCAGCGCCCGAAGGGGGTGCGCGTCAGAATGATGGAGAACGCGACGGCCATCGCGATCATCACCCATGCGGAGATCGGCACGCCCAGAGGGCTGCTGGCGAAGACGTCGAAGAAGCCGGTGTTGCCCAACTCCTCTTGGCCCCGGAGTTCATTGGTGATGTTGGTGCCACCGAGCAGTACCTGGGTCAGACCTCTACCGACGTAGAGCATGCCCAGCGTGACGATGAACGGAGCAAGGTTCAGCCGGGCGATCAACAAGCCGTTGACCCAGCCGACGAACATCCCGACGGCGACGGCGATCACGATGATCACCCAGGTTGACGGATACATGACCGCGTCGGTCAGGGGCAGATGGACCCCCTGGAACAGGTTGCCGGCCACGGCACCGGTGAGTCCGACCGTGGAACCGACGGAAAGGTCGATGCCCGAGTGGAGGATCACCATCAGCATCCCGAGGGCGATGATGGCGTTGAAGGCGACATCCTTGGCGACCGTCACGAGGTTGCCGGCCGAGAGATAGGTATCGCTCATCGACGCGAAGATCACGATGATGATCGCCAGCGCGACGAGGGCGCGCGCCTCGATGAAGAAGGCGCCGAGGTTGATCTTGGAGCCCGATGTCTTTTCCGGCGTGGTCGCTGCGCTCATCGTGGTCCCCCTTCTTCTGTCGTGGCCGGCTCTGCTGCTTTACCGCCGCTGCCTTCGGCGGCCGCCATCACTTCTTCGCGTGTGGCGTTGCGCGGGTCGAACTCTGTGACCACCCGGCCGCGGTCCATGACGACGATGCGGTGTGAGGCGTTCAGCGCTTCGCCGACGTCGGAGGTGACGAAGAGGACCGCGAGCCCCTTCTTCGCTTGGGAGAACAACAGCGAGAAGATCTCGCCCTTGGCTCCGACGTCGACGCCGCGTGTGGGGTCGTCCAGTAGTAGGACTTGTGGCTGGGACATCAGCAGCTTGCCGATGACGACCTTCTGGGCGTTCCCGCCGGAGAGGGCAGTGATCGGTGTCTCGGGCCCTTCGGCTTTGACCCCGATCCTCTTCATCTGGTCCTTGACGCCTCGCATCTCATCGCGCACGGCGATGAATCCGCGCCGCACCCAGGAGCTCAGGCTCGCGAGCGACATGTTCTTACCGACGGTCTGCATCTGGATGAGCCCGTCGCGCTGCCGGTCTTCGGGTACGAGCCCCATACCGAGGTCGATGCGATCGGCGATGTTCTGGCCCGCGAGGTCGCGTCCGGCGAGCAGCACTCGGCCACCCGCTAGCTCGTCCCGTCCGCAGAGCGCTTCCATCAACTCGGTTCTTCCCGCGCCCATCAGACCGAAGAGGCAGACGATCTCTCCCTCTCTTACGTCCAGTGAGACATGGTCGACCGGGAACTTGCCGCGTACCGTGTCGGCGACCGTCACGTCCTGGACGGAGAGCGCGACCTCCCCGTGCTCACGAGTCTCATCGCGGAAGTCGTAGTCCGCTTCACGGCCCACCATCTGGCGCACGACCCAGCCCAGATCGACGGCTGAGGCCTCCTCGGTGGCCACCAGGTCCCCATCACGGAAGACCACCGCGTAGTCGGCGATCTCGAGGGCTTCCTCGAGGTGGTGGGAGATGTAGACGATGGCTACGCCCTGGCGCTGCAGTTCTCGGATGATCTTGAACAGCACTTCGACCTCGGCCGCGCTCAGCGCGGACGTGGGCTCATCCATGATGAGGATGCGCGCGTCGGTGGACAGGGCCCTGGCGATCTCCACGATCTGCTGTTGCCCTACGCGCAGGTCCTGCACGAAAGTGTCGGGCGAAATCGGCTCCTCGAGCCGCTTCATCAGCTCCCGTGTCACCCGGTCCTGGTCCGCGTAGTGGATTCCGCGGACCGATGCGATCTCGCGCCCCAGGAAGATGTTGTCACTGACCTTGAGGTTCGGATTCAGGTTCAGTTCCTGATGGATGATCGCGATGCCCTTCTCCACGGCATCCGTGGTGGAAGAGATCTCGATCTTCTCCCCGTCGAGCTCGAGGTGCCCGGCGGTCGGTTGCTCGACGCCGGAGAGGATCTTCATCAGCGTCGACTTGCCGGCACCGTTCTCACCGAAGAGAACCGTGACCTTTCCGGCGCTGACGTCGAAGTTGACGCCCTTGAGGGCACGAGTGACCCCGTAGGTCTTGCTGATATCGACCGCGCGCAGGACGACATCGCCCGAACGGGTCTGCGCGGACCGCTCTGCCACGGCTGCGGGAGGGGGCGGCACAACGGCACTCATGAGTCGGCTCCGACGTCCAGCGGCTGGATGATGAGCGGGCGCTGCGCGGCCGCGTCGGCATCGGAACCGGCGTAGCTGAGGATGCCTTCGATGCTGATCTGCTCTCCCTGCGCCGCGCCGGGGTCGGAACCGAACGCCTCCTGCACGTTGGTCAGCATCAGCGCGCTCAGTTCGTTACCGACTTGCTGGTATTCGGTCTGCCCTGGAGCATCGCCGAACTCGTAGCCGGTGACGTTGCGAATCAGGCCTCCGTCCAGGGCGTTGCCCAGAGGCACGGTGACGGTTTGTCCGGTGTCGACGTCTTCGATATCGAGCGTCAGGGTTTCGTCGTCCGCCTCTTCGACAGCACCCGTCGCCCTCACGGCGAAGGCGGTCGTCTCTTCGCTCGGCTCCATTGCGTCGAATTCATCAGCGGCAGCATCCGGATCTTCGGCCAGCGCCGCGGCCACCGCGCCGAGCTCGGACGGGTCGGCGAGAAGTTCGGTCCGTGCCTGCTCGAAGAGCTCATCGGCGGTGACCGCCGGATCGAAGTCATCGGAGGTCAGTTCGTCGACCTCCGCCGGGGTGAGGAACCTGGTGTTCGCCAGCATCGCGACCACCAGGACCGTCAGGAGCGCACCGATCACGACGCGGCGCCGCGTCCGCGAGGTTCTGCGCCGCGGCCCCGGGGAGGTCGGCCGCGTGCCTTCTCCGCTCCCGGCGCCCTTGTCGCGCTCCGCCTCCTGCTGCGCGGATACCGGCGCTTGGGAGGTATCACTCATGCCGGCACACCCCCGACGAGGTTGTTGGCGGTGCCTGCGGGGATGGGCCCGTTGGGCAGGATCGAGACTTTGACGGACTCTCCAGAGGAGTCCGCGACGGCGTCCAGAGCGTCCTGGAAGCGCTCGAGGGGGAACTGATGGGTGCACACGCGCTCCAAGGGCAGCGCACCGGCTTCGATCAGCTTGATCGCTGAGGGCCAGCAGTGCGGACCGAGGTGGGCGCCGAGTACGTCGAGCTCCTTGTCATCGGAGATGATGGACCAGTCGACCGAGACCTTCTCGTTGAACACGGAGTATTCGACGAAGCGGCCGAGTTTGCGCAGCAGGTTGATGCCCTGGGCCACGGCTGAGGGGTGCCCGGTCGCCTCGATGTAGACGTCGGCGCCGTATCCGCCCGTCAGTTCCTTGACGCGGGCAACGGGGTCCCCGGTGGTGATGTTGACGGTCAGATCGGCACCACAGTCCCGGGCGAGCTCGAGTTTGGCGTCGACCATGTCCAGGGCGATGATGCGCATCGGGTTCTTCTGCCGCGCCCCCGCGATGGCGGAGAGTCCGATCGGTCCGGCTCCGGCGACGACGACGGTGTCCTCGAACTGAATGCTGGCCCGTTCCACGGCGTGCATCGCGCACGAAAGCGGCTCGGAGAAAGCCGCGAAGTGTCCGGGCAGGGCGGACGAAACCGGGTGGACCAGCGCCCGGGACGGAACGAGAACGTACTCCGCCATGGCTCCGTCGAAACCCTTGAACCCGAACATGTCGTGGGGTTCGCACATCCAGTAGATCCCACGGCCGCAGTAGAAGCACTCACCGCAGGGCACGATCTGCTCACACGCGAGCCGGTCACCCAGCTCGACGCCTCGGGACGCGAGGGCGCCTTCACCGGCGGCAACCACTGTGCCCACGAACTCATGGCCCGGGATGCGGTTGGTCTCGGCCCACGCCTGCTTGTACTCGCCACCCCAGAACTTCTCGGCCCCGTGGTAGCACTTCAGGTCGGAAGCGCACACACCGACGGCGTCGGTCCTCAGCACGAGTTCGCCTGCTTCCGGTACCGGAACGGGGCGCTGCTCGATCCTGTAGTCGCCGGGACCATGAACGACGACAGCTCGCATCTCGGACGGAAGCATCTGCTCCGACGCTGCCTCGGAAGAGGCGGTGGGAGTGGTGTTCATCGCGTTACTCCTCAAACCAGGTGCGGTGGAGCGGACTCCTATCCGCTGATCGCGGGTGGTGCATGTCACGGTTTCAATCCTAGAATGTCCAGAACACGTGTCAAGCACATTCGTTCATCCTCTTTGGAGCACATGCTATGACGACAGCCCTTCGCGGTCTCGAGTGGACAGAGCTGGACGACCGGGCGGTCGACACCGCTCGCCTCCTGGCAGCCGACGCCGTACAGAGAACCGGCAACGGTCACCCCGGGACCGCCATGAGCCTGGCGCCGGTGGCGTACTTGCTATACCAGAAGCTGATGCGCCACGACCCGGCGGATCCGGCCTGGTCCGCCCGGGACCGCTTCGTTCTTTCCTGCGGACACACGAGCCTGACGCAGTACGTGCAGCTGTACCTCGCCGGTTATCCGATGGCTCTGGAGGACCTCAAGGCACTTCGGACCTGGGGCAGCCAGACCCCCGGCCACCCCGAGTACGGCCACACGCCCGGGGTCGAGGTCACCACGGGCCCCCTCGGCCAAGGCCTGGCCAACGCGGTAGGGATGGCCATGGCGGCCCGCCGCGAACGCGGGCTATTCGACCCGGAGGCCCCCACGGGCTCGAGCCCCTTCGATCACTCCGTGTACGTCATCGCCTCCGACGGCGATATCCAGGAAGGCGTCAGCTCCGAGGCATCGTCGATCGCGGGCCACCAGGAACTCGGCAACCTCACCGTGCTCTACGACGACAACCGGATCTCGATCGAGGACGACGTCGACGTGGCCTTCAGCGAGGACGTCGCCGCCCACTACGCCGCGTACGGCTGGCACGTACAGACCATCGACTGGAGCGGAAACGGCGGCTACCGCGAGGATGTCCACGGCCTTTGGCGGGCCTACCGTGCCGCAGCGGCCGAAACGCGCCGCCCCAGCATCATCGTGCTCCGCACCGTCATCGGTTGGCCGGCACCGAAGATGCAGGGCACCGGCGCCGCCCACGGTGCCGCCCTCGGCGAGGACGAAATCCGCGCGACCAAGGAGGTCCTCGGTTTCGATCCCGCCGCCCGCTTCGCGGTCGCCGACGACGTCATCGCGCATACCCGCACAGCACGCGAGCGGGGACGCGCATCGCGCTCGGCTTGGAACGACCAGCTCGCACGTTGGGCCGAGCGCAATCCCGGGGCGGCCGAGCTGCGTGAACGCCTGCACGCGCGCCGCCTGCCCGACGGGTGGACCGACGCGCTGCCGGAGTTCGGCCCCGACCAGAAGGGCATCGCGACCCGCAAAGCCTCGGGTGAGGTGCTGTCGGCCCTCGCGCCGCTGCTACCCGAGCTCTGGGGCGGCTCCGCCGATCTTGCCGGGTCGAACAACACCACGCCCGAAGGCCAGACCTCGTTCCTGCCGCCGGACCGCTCGACCAAGAGCTTCACGGGCCACTGGTACGGCCGTGTACTCCACTTCGGTGTCCGCGAACACGCGATGGGGGCGATCCTCAACGGCATCGCGCTACACGGCCCGACCCGGCCCTACGGGGGAACGTTCCTGATGTTCAGCGACTACATGCGGCCCGCGGTCCGGCTCGCCGCCCTGCAGGAGCTCCCCGTGGTCTACGTCTGGACCCACGACTCGATCGGCCTCGGAGAGGACGGCCCCACGCACCAGCCGATCGAACAGCTCGCCGCCCTCCGGGCGGTCCCCGGGCTCGACGTCGTCCGGCCCGCCGACGCCAACGAAACGGTGCATGCCTGGCGTACCGCCCTCGGCCAGAGCGACCGCCCCGTCGCGCTGGCCCTGAGCCGTCAGAACGTACCCGTCTTCGCACGCGGCACGGCCGACGCTTCGGGCGCTGTGTACAACGGAGCCGAAGACACGGCGCGCGGCGCCTACATCCTGCTGGATACCGAGGACGACCCGGACGTACTCATCATCGGCACTGGCTCCGAGGTGCAGCTAGCGGTCGAGGCGCGCGCCGCTCTCGCCGCCGAGGGCGTCGGTGCCCGGGTCGTGTCGATGCCCTCGCGCGAATGGTTCGCGCGGCAGACGGCCGCCTACCGCGACCACGTCATCCCTGCGCGTGTACGCGCACGGGTGGTCGTCGAGGCGGGGGTCGCATTCGGGTGGCACGACGTCGCCGGCGATGCCGGTCGCATCGTCGGCATCGAGCACTACGGGGCCTCAGCGGACTACGCCACCGTATTCGAGAAACTCGGCATCACGGCAGAAGCGGTCGCCCAGGCGGCACGCAGTTCGATCGAAGCCGCACGGTCCGGCACCGGTACCGCCCCCCGGCCGAGCCACGCGGCCGGGCCCGCCGACGGCCCGGACGCACCCTACGGGGCGGACTCGTCCTTCACCAACTAGCTAGGAGAGACCATTGAGTATCCCACTGGAACAGCTCGCGAAGGAACAGGTCTCGGTCTGGCTCGACGACCTCTCGCGCGAACGCCTTGAGTCCGGCAACCTCGCTTCGCTCATCGACCGGGGTTAAGAACCCCGAATACCCCGACACGATGTACGTCACGGAGTTGGTGGCGGCCGACACCGTCAACACGATGCCGGAGAAGACCCTGGAGGCCGTGGCCGCCCGGGGCGAGCTCCGCGGGGACACCGTGCGCGGCAGCTACGAGGATTCCCGCGAGGTCATGCGGCAGCTCGCGGACGCGGGGACCTCCTACGAGCAGGTCGTCGCGGACCTGGAGGAGGACGGCCTGGCGAAGTTCCAAGTGTCGTGGGACGAGCTCGTCGCCACGGTGCGTACCGAACTCGCAAGTCAGGCGGGGTCGCCCTAGGGCGTGGAGCCGCACGGCGCCGGGCTCGATCCCGGTGCCGTGCTCGCCGCCGCGGTGGACGATCGCGGCGGCGCCCGGCGAAACAGATGCAGAACATGTGTCCTTGACATTTGTTCCCGGCTGTCTCAAGCTGAGGACGGTGCTGAGAGTCGGCATCTTCGTTCTACGCGGCAAGGAGCAACCGCTATGGGGAAGCGTTTCAGCATGGTGGTCGGGTCGGACGATGCGGGATTTCAGTACAAGGAGTTCCTGAAAGAAGAGCTCGAAGCCCATGAACGCGTGTCATCGGTACGCGACGTGGGTGTCGGGGCCGAGCAGATCACGGAGTATCCGACGATCGCCGTTGCCGCCGCCCAGATGGTCGCGGCAGGCGAGGCGGACCGCGCCCTACTGATCTGCGGTACCGGACTGGGTGTCGCGATGTCCGCGAACAAGGTCGAGGGCGTCCGCGCCGTCACCGCGCACGATAGCTACTCGGTCGAGCGCTCCGTCCTCTCGAACAACGCCCAGATCCTGTGCCTCGGCCAGAGAGTGATCGGCAGGGAACTCGCCCGCAAACTGGTGCGTGAATGGTTGACCCACGAGTTCGATTCCTCGAGCGCGTCCGCCAAGAAGGTCCAGTCCCTCATCGATTTTGAGCAGACGGGGAAGTGCGCCTGAGCCAAACCCGGTCAGTGCGGGCAACAACACCCGCACCAGCCAAGTGGAGAAGTAACACGCGCCACTACCCCCGGGTTCCGTTCCCACCAAGCCATCCGAGTATGAACGTCCGCACAACCGGCAAGGACCGTCATGACCTTCCTCCTCAACTCGGCATCAGACTTCTCCCATGAAGCCGTCCAGGCCTTCGCCCTGGCCAATGATCAGTACGCCACGGCCGTGCACGGTGGTGTGGTCCGCTCCCGCCAGACCCCCGCCGGACAGCCCGCGCTGGTGGTCGGTGGAGGCTCGGGGCACTATCCGGCCTTCGCCGGTTGGGTAGGGCCCGGCATGGCCCACGGCGCCCCGTGCGGCAACATCTTCTCCTCGCCCTCGGCGTCACAGGTCTACTCCGTTGCCCGAAACGCGGAGAACGGTGGCGGTGTGATCCTGGGCTTCGGAAACTACGCCGGCGATGTGCTGCATTTCGGCAGTGCCGCGGAGAAGCTCCGCGCTGAGGGCATCGACGTCCGCATCATCGCGGTGAGCGATGACATCGCCTCCAACCCGCCGGAGAAGCATCGGGAGCGGCGTGGCATCGCGGGAGACCTGCCGGTCTTCAAAATCGCCGGGGCGGCCATCGAAGCCGGAGCAGGGATCGACGAAGCGGAGCGGATCGCTTGGAAGGCCAATGACGCGACCAGGTCCCTGGGTGCGGCGTTCGACGGCTGCACACTGCCGGGGGCCAAGAGCGCGCTCTTCGGTGTGGACGCGGGCACGATGGGGGTGGGGCTCGGCATTCACGGAGAGCCCGGGATCAAGGACCTTCCCATGGGCACTGCGTCCGAGGTGGCCGACCTGCTCTTCGACGGGGTCATGGCGGAGGCGCCCGACGGCCGCTCCGGTCGCGTCGCCGTCGTGCTCAACGGTCTGGGCAGGGTCAAGTACGAGGAGCTCTTCGTCGTCTACGGCCGACTTGCCGAGCGGCTCGAAGAGGCGGGGTTGACACCGGTACGGCCCGAGGTCGGCGAGTTCGTCACCAGTTTGGACATGGCGGGGTTGTCTCTGACCCTGGTGTTCCTCGACCAGGAGCTCGAGGAGTACTGGGCCGCCCCCGCGGACACGCCCGCCTACCGGCGCGGTCACCTGAACGGCCTCGGGCGGTCGTGGGGTGCTCCGCAACGGACCGAGATCTACACGCCAGGCGAAGAAGGCGTTCCCGCTGCGTCAGCTGATTCCCAAGCACTCGCCGCGCAGGTCCAGAGAGCCCTGGAACTCCTTGAGCACCAGTGCGAGCGGAACAAGGACCACTGGGGACGCATCGACGCGGTCGCCGGCGACGGCGACCACGGTCACGCCATGGTTCTGGGCTCCGGCGGGGCGGTGCGGGCCGGCCGTCAGGCCCTGGAGCGCGGAGCCGGGGCGTGCACGCTCCTGGTGCACGCGGGTACCGCGTGGTCCGAGACGGCCGGCGGCACCTCCGGAGCGCTCTGGGGTGCCGCACTCACCGCTGCCGGGGGTGCGCTGGGAGACCAGAACGGTGGGGACGGCACCACGGCGGCCCGTGCACTGCTGGACGGGGTCAAGGCGGTGCAGCGGGTGGGCGGTGCCATACCCGGGGACAAAACCATGATCGACGCGGCGCTGCCCTTCGCCGCGACGCTTGAGCAGGAAATGGACGTGCGGAATGACCTCGCCGCCGCGATCTCCGCTGCCGCGGTAGCGGCGCGAGAGGCCGCGGAGAAGACCTCCGGATTCACCGCGCGGCGGGGGCGTTCCCAAGCGCTGGGCGAAAAGTCGCTCGGCACCCCCGACCCCGGAGCCACCTCATTCGCCGTGCTCGTGGAAACCCTCGCGGAGTACTTCCGCGACATGAAGTAATGCGCAAGTCGAAGCTCTGGGTCGGAACAAGCTGGAAAATGAACAAGACTCTGGCAGAGGCCGGGGAGTACACGACCGCGGTCGCCACCGCCATCGCGGAGGATCCCTGCCTGACCCAGGGCGTCGAGGCCTTCGTGATCCCGCCGCACACGGCGCTTGCCACCGTCACCGAGCGGCTCGGCCGACAGGCCAATACCGCTGGCGGCGTTCGGGTCGGTGCTCAGAACGCGCATTGGCAGGACAGCGGCGCCTGGACGGGCGAGGTCTCGATGCCGCAGGTCAAGGATGCGGGCGCGACGATGGTCGAAATCGGCCATTCTGAGCGCCGGACACATTTCCACGAGAGCGTCGAGGCCACCCGCCTCAAGGTCGAGGCAGCGCTGCGGCACGGGTTGATGCCCCTGCTGTGTATCGGCGAGCCCGCCGAAACCCGCGCCAGCGGTGACGCCTCGTCGTACATCCTGGCCCAGGCCCGCGGTGCCCTGGCCGGTGTTCCGGAGTCGGAGCTGGCCAGGGTACTCATCGCCTACGAGCCCCGCTGGGCTATCGGGGAACTCGGCCGGCCGGCACGCGGGGAAGAACTGGAGGGGCCGTTCGCCGCGTTGCGGCGCGAGTACGGGGACACTGTGGCGGGCTTGCTCTACGGGGGGTCGGTGACGTTGGACAACATGCCCGGCCTTCTTGCCCTGGAAGACGTCGACGGACTCTTCATCGGCCGTGCCGCATGGCACGCGGACGGTTTCGTCAAGCTGTTGCGGGCTGTGTCCCGAGCATGAGCCCCCGGATCTGCCGTCCGTGTCCCCTCTCCGTTCAGGGCCCGGTGTTGTATTCCTCTGAGCCGTTTCGCCCGCTATGATCCGCCCTGTATGGCAGCCGCCCTGTGCGGTATGAGCTGGCGGGCCACCGCTGACCGTCTCGGTGTTGTGAGCGGTCCGCACCCACGTGATGAGGGGCCTGGCCCAGGCAGCGGGAGCCCACAGCATGAGGGCCCGGCCACCGCAGGCGTCAACCGTGCCCGCGCTGCTGGTGCCAGGCCTGCTCGTTCGCCTGTGGACAACCCCTGCCGGGGCGGCGCCGGTCAGGGTCGGTCAGGGTGCGGTCAGTGCTGGGGACGGAAGTGGTTCTCGAAGCCGAGCGCCTCCCACAGGGGTTTGTGGCCCGCCAACCGGCCATGATGGTCTCCCCAGGTGGTTCGGGACTGGGTCCAGGCCTTCTCGGCCACGCCGGGCAGGCGGGGCAGCAAGAGGAACGCCAGATCGCCGAACTCGGTGAGGGTCTCGCCCCAGACCGCCGCTTCCACTCCGGCGACCACGGTCCCGGGAGCCTGGGCTTCCGCGGTTTCGGCCGGGTCCCAGGCGAACGTCCCCTCGACGGTGATCGGGGTGTAGGCGGGCAGACCCAAGCGCGTGCGATCGCTCTCCTGGGCCGGATCCGCGCACGTGTCCGCGTAGGGGCGGTCCAGATAGAGGCGGGAGTTCGGCGCCATCAGCACGGGGACGCCCTGCTTGGTGGCCGCGGGCACGTCACCCGGGGAGATCCGGAAGGTCTCGGCTGCCTGGTCCACCAGCGGGTGGTACTCCTCGGGCACCGACTCCTTGATGGCGTCGGGGTCGAACTCCTCCGGCGCCCCGATCCAGTACTGGAGGACGTCCTCTCCGTCGAGCACTCCGGCCCGCGCGGTCTCCTGCCAGCCCAGGGCGCGTTTCCCCTGTTCCCTCAGCCACTGGTGGGTGAGGCGGATGAATGCCACGTAGTCGTCGTGGTCCATCCCGAACGGTTCGTCGCCGCCCAAGTGCACGAAGGGGCCGGGCGCGGCCTCGGCGAACTCGGCGATCACGTCCCGGGCGAAGCGGCGGGCGGGTTCGGAGTCCGGGTGCAGGTAGCGCAGCCGGGGATGGGGGTAGTCGATGCCGTCGGCGAGCTCGGGGTAGGCGTCGAAGGCCCACCGGGTGTGGCCGGGCAGGTCCACCTCGGGGACGATGGTGATGTGGCAGCGGGCCGCGTAGGCGACCAGGCCCGCGAACTCCTCACGCGTGTAGTACCCGCGGCTGCCGTCGGACCTGGGAGGGGTCAGCTCGGGCCATGCCCGGGACTCCAGCCGCCACCCCTCGCTGTCGGTCAGGTGCAGGTGCAGCGCGTTGAACTTGTACAGCGCCATGAGGTCGATGACCCTGCGCACCTCGTCGGAGGTGAAGAAGTGGCGGACCACGTCAAGCGAAAGGCTGCGCCAGGCGTACCGGGGGCCGTCGACGATCACATCCTCGGGTGCCCATACGTGGCCGTCGCCGTCCACGGTGAGCAGCTGGACCAGGCTGGTCAGTGCCCGAAAGGCACCCTCGACGCTGGTCGAGTACAGCCGGACCCGCCCCTCGGCGATCTCCAGGCGGTGCCGTTCGTCCGCCCCCGGCTCGGGTCGGGGGTCCACCCCGGTGGCCGGGGCGACGGACGCGAACTCGGCGGCCTCGGCCTCGGTGGAGACCACGACGTCCGCTTCGCCCTGGACGGGCTCGACTCGGAGTCCGTGCAGGCGCCCGCAGGACCAGGCGAACCAGTCGACGGCGTCGGGGACGGCCCCGGCAAGAGTCAGCTTCCCCGCCGTGCCGATCCGGACCGCAGACCCTGCCCCGACCGGAGTCCCGGTCCGGTGTTCGGCGGGGGCCGGGACCAGCCCGGCCGGTTCAGTGTGCTTCGGCATGGAACCGCCTTTCGTACTCGTTGCGGCGCTGCCTCTGGCGCTCCGGGTCTGCGACCGGCGCGGACAGCAGCAGGCGCTGCGTGTAGGGGTGCTCGGGATCGCCGGTGACCTGCTCGGCTTCGCCGTACTCGACGATCTCGCCGCCGTGGATGACCGCCACCCGGTGGCTGAGCGCCCGCACCACCGACAGGTCGTGCGACACGAACAGGTAGGCCACTCCGGTGCGTTCCTGGATCTCCAGCAGCAGATCCATGACGGTGCGCTGGGTGGTGAGGTCCAGGGCGGAGACGGGTTCGTCGCACACGATCAGCCGGGGCGAGATCGCCAGGGCACGGGCGATGGCCACGCGCTGTCGCTGGCCTCCGGAGAACTCCCGGGGCAGCCGGTGTACGGCGTCGCGCGGCAGCGCCACTCGGTCGAGCAGGCCGGCCACGCGGCCCCGGGCCTCGGCCGCGGTCACGCCGTGGGCGAGCAGGGGTTCGGCGAGTGTGTCGCCGATGAGCATGGACGGGTTGAGTGAGGTGTAGGGGTCCTGGAAGACCACTTGGATGTCCCGGCTGAGCGCGCGCCGCCTGCGTTTGGTGGCGCGGTCGATGCGCTCACCGTCGAAGCTGATGCTGCCGCCGGAGGTGGGGACCAGGCCGAGGACGGCCCGGCCGATGGTGGACTTGCCCGAACCGGATTCCCCCACCAGGCCGAGGGTCTCTCCGGGCCGGATGTCCAGGTACACACCCTTGAGCACCTCGACGCGCGGGGCCCGCCATCCTTTGCCTGGGAAGGAGACGTGCAGGTCGCGGAGGTCGAGCAGGGGGTTCGTTTCGTTCACGGGGCCTCCTCCCGGGGCTGCCACGGCGCTCGGGCCGGTGTGTCGTCGAGTACCGCGTCGAGGAGGCCCCGGGTGTAGGGCTCCTCCGGTGCGGTGAGGATGTGCTCCGCGCCGCCGGACTCCACGATCCGGCCTCCGCGCATGACGGCCACCCGGTCGCAGAGGTCGGCGACCACGCCGAGGTTGTGCGTCACGAGTAGCACGCCCATGCCGCGTTCGGCTTGGAGGCGCCGCAGGAGGGCGAGGACCTCGGCCTGCACGGTGACGTCGAGGGCGGTGGTGGGTTCGTCGGCGATGAGGAGGGCGGGGTCGCAGGAGATCGCCCCGGCGATGAGCACGCGCTGGGCCATGCCGCCGGAGATCTGGTGCGGGTGGCTGCGGTACGTGCGTTCGGGGTCGGGGATCTCCACTTGTCGGAGCAGTTCGAGTGCGCGTTTCCGGGCGGCCGAGCGGGAGAGCCCGAGCTTGACGCGCAGCGGTTCGGTGAGGTGGTCCCCGATGGTGAAGGCGGGGTCCAGGTTGCTCATGGGTTCCTGTGGCACGTAGGCGACGGTGTCCCCGCGCAGTCCGCGCAGGGTCCGTTCCGTGGATCCCACGACCTCGGTGCCGTCCAGTCGGACGCTGCCCCTCGACACGCGTCCGCCTTCGGGGAGGAGGCCGAGAATGGAGAAGGCGGTCTGTGTCTTGCCGGAACCGGACTCCCCCACCAGACCGAGCACCTCGCCGCGGCGCACGTCCAGGTCGACCCCGTGGACGACCTCACGAGAGCTGCCGTCGGCGAGTTCGTAGGTGAGGGCGAGGTCCCGGACGGAGAGCAGGTCGGAGCGCTCACCGGCGGAGTCCAGTGTGGTGGGGGCGTCGGCTTCGAGGTGCCGGGCCCTGTGTCCGGTGGCGGGCCCGCTGCCCCGGTCCTCGAGGACGTCGCGCAGGGATGCGGCGAGCAGAACGAGGGCGGCGCTGGTCAGGCCGAGCGCGAGACCGGGCCAGAGCATGAACAGCGGTGCGCGCTGAATGTTGGTGAAGGCCTCGTTGAGCATGGCGCCCCAGGTGGGCAGGTCGCCGCTGCCGATGCCGAGGAACTCCAGTCCGGCCTGCAGGCCGATCGCCATCCCGGCGACCAGGGCGCCCTGGATGATGATGGGTGCGCGCACGACAGTGAGGACGTGGCGGGCGATGATCCGCGAGTCGCGCAGGCCGAACACCCTCGCGGCGTCCACGTACAGTTCGCCGCGCATCGCGGCGACGGTGCCGCGCACCAGCCGGTAGAAGCTGGGGGCGACCAGGACGCCGAGCACGACCATGAGCACCCACACCGTGGGGCCGAGGACGGCTCGGGTGGCCAGCAGCACGACCATGGCGGGCAGCGCCATGACGAGGTTGACCCACCAGTTGGACAGGGAGTCGAACCAGCCGCCGTAGTATCCTGCGGCCAGGCCGCTGGGCAGGCCGATGGCGAGGGCCACCGCCACGGCGAGGGCGGCGCCGCCGAGGGTGTTGCGGCCGCCGTACAGCAGGCGGGACCACACGTCGCGGCCGGAGGGGTCCAGGCCGAGGAGGTGGTCGGCGCTGGGCGGGCCGAAGGCGTCCTGCAGGTTGGCGGCGTTGGGGTCGTGCGCCGTGAAGAGCGGGGCGAACACGACCAGGACGAGGATGACCGCCAGGACCAGGGACGACAGCACGGCCTGCGGGCTGGTGAGGAAGCGTCGGGCCGTCCCCGACCGGCGCCTCGGGCCGGAGGTGTCCGGCCCCGATCCGCGCTCCGGCTTCGCGGCGGCCGAGGTGTCCGGGCCGGGTGTACCGGGGGTGCCAGGGGTACTCACGAGACCCTCGCTTTCGGGTTGAGCCAGGCGACGAGGACGTCCACGAGCAGGTTGATCACGATCACCACGATCACGGTCACCATGACCACGCCCATGATCACGGGGATGTCCCCCCGGGTCGTGTACTGGACGGTCATCGCGCCGATGCCGGGCAGGCCGAAGATCTGCTCGACGATCACCGCTCCCCCGAGCAGACCCACGAACTGCATGCCGAGCACGGTGAGCCCCGGGGTGGCCGCGTTGCGCAGCACGTGCCGGAAGATCACTCGGGAGGCGGGCAGGCCCCGGGCGCGCAGTGTGCGCACGTAGTCGCGGCCCATCACGTCGATGACGGAGCTGCGTACTTGTTGGGAGACCCCGGCGATGCCGGCGATGGACAGGGACAGGATCGGCAGGGTGACCGTGGCGAACCAGCCGCTGAAGGACTGGCTCAGGGGTGTGTAGCCGATGGCGGGGAACCAGCCGAGCTGGACCGCGAACACCAGCACGATGATCAGGGTGACGAGGAAGCCCGGTAGGGCGTAGCCGAGCACGCTGACCATCTGTACCGCCCGGTCCACGGCTCCGCGCCGCACCCCCGCCCACACGCCGAGGACGAACGAGACCACGGTGGTGACGAGGGTGACGCCGACCATCAGGCTGAGGGTGACCGGCAGCCGGTTGGCCAGGGCCAGTGTGACGTCCTCGCTGGTGAACCAGGACCGCCCGAAGTCGCCTTGGAGGGCGGAGGTCAGCCAGTCGAGGTAGCGCACGGCCACCGGCCGGTCCAGGCCGAGGCCGGCGTTGTGCGCGTCGACGGCGTCCTGCGGGGCCGCCGGCCCCAGGGCGTGGCGGCCGACGTCGGTACCGGGCAGGGACAGCAGCAGGTAGGCGAAGGCTGAGATGACGACCAGGAGCAGGAGCCCGGACCCCAGTCGCCGGAGGATGAACTGGATCATGGTCCGCTACTCGGCCGGCTCGTAGTTGTACACGGAGGGGACGGCCATGCCCGACTGGGTCTCCACGTCGACGGTGCCGTCGGTGACGTGCAGGAACGTCATCCGGTAGAAGGGCACGAACCAGCCCTCTTCCACGAGGTGCCGGTTGAGCGCCTGGGCCTCCTCGACGGCCTCGCCCTCGGGGGCGGTCCGGAGGGTCTGGGTCAGCTCCTCGATGGTCTCGTCCGTGGCGCCGAAGAAGTTGAAGGTGCCGGGGAGCACGAGTTCGGCGGTAGTGACCCAGTCCTCGGCGGGCTGGGCGTTGTTCATGACCATGCCCGGGTAGGCCTGCTCGGTGAAGATGCTGTTGAGGGCATCGCCTTCGTCGAGGTTGTCCCAGGTCAGGTTGATGCCGATCTCGTCAAGGTCGCTCTGGAGGCTGGTCGCCATCGGGTCGGTGACGATCTCGCTCATGCGCGGCAGGGTGAGCTCGAAGCCGTCGGCGTACCCGGCCTCGTCGAGCAGTTCGCGGGCGCGCTCGGGGTCGTGGTCGTAGTAGGTGTCCAGCTCGGGGTCGTAGGCGTCGGTCTCGGTGCCGAAGACCTGGTTGGTGGCCTCCCCCTGGCCGTCGCGGAGCTGTTCGAGCATGGTCCCGCGGTCGACGGCGTGGTTGATGGCCTGGCGGACCTCGGGCTCGGCGAGTTCCGGGGTGATGTGCCCGTCCCGGTCGAACAGGATGATGCCCTGGTAGTCGATGTCCTGAGGTTGGGTGACGATCTCCGGGTCCGGTTCCACGACCGCCTGCTGGTCGACGTCCTGGAGGATGGCCGCGTTGATCTGCCCGGTGCGGACGCCGTTGACGATCGCGTTCTCGTTGTCGAAAAGGTTGATGGCGATCTCTTCGTAGGGCAGGTCCTCGCCCCAGTACTCCTCGGCTCGGGTGTACACCCAGGTGGTGCCGACGGCCGTGCGCTCGGAGTCCAGCTCGTAGGGCCCGGTGCCGTCCGGGGCGGTGGTGAGGGAGTCGCCGTCGAAGGCGGCGGGGTTGGCCATGAACCCCGCCGCGTCGCTGAGGTAGAAGACCATCGCCGGGTTGGGCTCGTCCAAGTGCAGGACAGCGGTGGTGTCGTCGACGGCCGCGACCTCGGTGAGGTGCTCCAGGACGTGTGCCTGGCCGCCGCCCGCGTCACGGAAGCGTTCCAGGTTGGCCTTGACCGCCTCGGCGTCGAAGGGTGTGCCGTCGTCGAAGGTGACGTCGTCGCGCAGGGTCAGGGTGAGTTCGGTGCGGGACTCGTCGTAGTCCCACTCCGTGGCCAGCATCGGCGCGTACGTTCCGTCGGCCTCGCGCTTGATCAGCGTGTCGTAGACGGGCTGGAAGTAGGGGATCGCGCTGCCCATCGCCTCGGCCGGATCCAGGCTCTGGGGGACCGTCATGGTCCCGATGGTCAGTGACGAGGCGTCCCCTCCACCGTCGGCCCCGGAACAACCGGTCAGCATGAGCGCAAGCGCGCCAGCGGCGGCCACACCTGCGTTGACTCGGGATTTCGTGTGCATGTCCCACTCCGGTGAGCAAGGCCCGGAAGGCTGTCCGGGGATCGGATACTGTGTCTGGCAGCACAAACTAACCACATGGTAAGTTTTGTGCCGGTCACCGTACAACACGGGGATCGGGTCCCGGAAGAGCGGGATGGCGGGCGCCGGAACCGTAATCTCGGAGCCAACACGGCCAGCACGGCCGTTGGGAGACCCGCGGCACGAACGCATAACAACCCGCTAGGAGACGGCCCCGTGACGGACAGAGAGCGCGCCCGGCAGCGCCTGAATCAAGGACCCCGCCTGACCAAGGGGGAGCGCACCCGGCAGCGCATCATCGACTCCGCCACGGAGCTGTTCTCCCGGTCCGGCTACCGGGCGGTGTCCCTGCGCGACATCGCGGCGCACGCCGGGATCACCCACGCGGGGGTGCTCCACCACTTCCCCAACAAGGAGGCCACCCTCATACACGTCCTCAGCAGGCGTGACGAGGTCGACGCCCCCCTGGTCCTCGACGAAGGGCTCACCCACCGCGAACTCATCGACAACATCGTGCAGATCGTCGAGCGCAACACGGGCACGCCCGGCTTGGTGTCGCTCTACGTCAACCTGGCAGCCGAGGCCACCGAGCCCTCGCACCCCGCGCACGAGTACTTCTTCGGCCGCTACCAGATCCTGCGCTCGCTCCTCGTCCCGGCCTTCGCCGAACTGCTCGACGGCCGCCCCTACCCCACCCCCGAGACCGCCGCGCAGCAGTTCCTGGCGCTCCAGGACGGGCTCCAGATCCAGTGGCTCCTCGACCCCGGTGCCGTCGACATGCGTGCCGCGGTCGTGTCCTTCCTCCGCGGTCTCGGCATCGCCGAACCGGATGACCCCTCCTCCCCAGAAAGGCCCAGATGAGTACCGAACCCCGCCTCGACCCGGCCGCCAAGGCCTCCGTCACCTCCGGCTCCGACACCTGGCACAGCACCGGGGTGGACGGCGTTCTGCGCGCCCTCCACCTGGCCGACGGGCCGCACGGGATCCGCCAACAGCCCGAGGAGGGCGACCACCTCGGCATCGGCGGCAGCGTTCCGGCCACCTGCTTCCCGCCCGCCGTCGGGCTGGGCGCCACCTGGAACCCGGAGCTCGTCCGCCGGGTCGGCGGAGCCCTCGGCGCCGAAGCCAGCGCCATGGGTGTGGACGTCGTGCTCGGCCCCGGCATGAACATCAAGCGCTCGCCGCTGTGCGGCCGCAACTTCGAGTACGTCTCCGAGGACCCCCACACCACCGCGCGGATCGCCGCCGCGCTGGTGGAGGGCATCCAGGCCGAGGGGGTCGGCGCGTGCGTGAAGCACTTCGCCGCCAACAACCAGGAGACCGACCGCATGCGGGTCAGCTCCGACGTCGACGACCGCACGCTGCGCGAGGTCTACCTGCCCGCGTTCGAGGAGGTCATCCGCACCACCGCACCCGCCATGGTGATGTGCTCGTACAACCGCGTCAACGGGGTGTACGCCAGCCAGGACCCGTGGCTGCTGACCGAGCTGCTCCGCGGTGAGTGGGGGTACGAAGGCGCGGTGGTCTCCGACTGGGGCGCCGTCGTGGACCGGGTCGAGGCCGTGCGCGCCGGGCTGGACCTGGAGATGCCGCCCAGCGGCACCGACCACGTGGTCACGGCGGCCGTGGAGAAGGGCGAGTTGGACGAGTCCGTACTGGACACGGTCGTGGAGCGGCTGAGCAGGCTGCAGGACCGGGTGTCCGCGGACACCACCCGCAGGCTGGAGCACGACGCGCACGACGAACTGGCACGCGAGGCCGCCCGTGAGGCGCTGGTCCTGCTGAAGAACGACGGGGGCGCGCTGCCGCTGCCGCAGGGCGGCTCCGTGGCCGTGATCGGGGAGTTCGCCCGCACCCCGCGCTACCAGGGCGGCGGTTCCTCCCGCGTGGTGCCGACCCGGGTGACCAGCGCACTGGACGCGTTCGGCACCGCGCTACCCGAAGGGGTCCGGTTCGCCCCCGGGTTCACCCTGGACGGGGTCGCCGACCCGGCGCTGGTGCGCGAGGCCGTGACCGACGCCCGCGAGGCCGACACCGCGGTGCTCTTCCTGGGGTTGCCCGACGCCGCCGAGTCCGAGGGCTACGACCGCACCCACATCGACCTGCCCGCCGACCAGCTGGAACTGCTGGCCCGGGTGCGCGAGGTGAGCGACCGGGTCGTGGTCGTGCTGTCCAACGGCGGTGTGGTGTCGGTGTCCGACTGGCAGGACCGGGCAGACGCCGTCCTGGAGGGCTGGCTGCTGGGCCAGGCCGGGGGCGGGGCGGTGGTCGACGTCCTGACGGGCGCGGCCTCCCCCTCCGGGCGGTTGACCGAGACCATCCCGCTGAAGCTCAGCGACCACGGTTCGTACCTGAACTTCCCGGGCGGGTACGGGCACGTGCGGTACGGCGAGGGCGTGTTCGTCGGCTACCGCCACTTCGACACCTTGGACCGGCCGGTCGCCTACCCGTTCGGGCACGGGCTGACCTACAGCACGTTCGCGTACGGGGACCTGTCCGTGGCGTCCTCCGGCAAGAACGAGTGGACCGTGTCGTTCACCGTCACCAACACCGGTGGGCGCACCGCGGCCGAGGTCGCCCAGCTGTACACCGGTGTGGAGCAGGACTACCCCACGCGGCCGCGCCGAGAACTGCGCGGGTTCGAGAAGGTCAGCCTGGAGCCGGGGCGGAGCGCCCGGGTCGAACTGCCCCTGACCGGGCACGACCTGTCCACCTGGGACCCGCAGTACCGGCGCTGGTCGCTGGCCGCCGGCACGTACACCGTCGCGGTGGGCGCCTCCTCCCGGGACACGCGCCTCGTCGGCGAGGTCACCACCGAAGGAGACCGGTTCGTCCCGCCGCTGACCAAGCGCTCCACCGTCGGCGACTGGCGCGGGCACCCCGTCGGCGGCCCGGTCATGGCCGAGCTGCGCCAGGGGATGCCCGAGCTCGAAAGCGTCCCCGAGGACATGCTCCGCATGGCGGACTCCCTGCCGCTGGTCACCCTGCGGACCTTCGGCTTGGGGATCGACGAGAACATGATCGACCTCCTCGTGGAGGACGTGGAAGCCCGGCGGCTGGCCGCGATCGAGCGCGGCGAAATCACCGGCTGAGAGAGGACCAGACGATGACGGCACTTCCCGAGGGCTTCCTGTGGGGCGCGGCCACCGCACCGCACCAGGTCGAGGGCAACAACACGAACAGCAGCATCTGGGCGCTGGAGAACACGGAGGGGTCGATCCTGCCCGAGCGCAGCGGCGACGCCTGCGACAGCTACCACCGGTGGCGCGAGGACCTGGACATCGTCCGGGACCTGGGGCTGAACTCGTACCGTTTCGGGGTCGAGTGGGCGCGGATCGAGCCCGCCCGGGGCCACTTCTCCAACGCGGCGCTGGCGCACTACCGGCGCATGGTGGAGGGCTGCTTGGAGCGCGGGATCACCCCCATGGTCACCCTGCACCACTTCACCTCCCCCCAGTGGTTCTCCGAGGCGGGCGGCTGGACCGGCGACGACGGGATCGAGCTGTTCCGCCGCTACGTGTGCCAGGTCAAGCGGATCCTGGACGGGGTGCCGTGGGTGTGCACGATCAACGAGCCGAACATGGTCGCGATGATGGCCAGCATGTTCCGCCAGGGCGAGCGCAAGGAGGCCGTGGCCGGTGCTATGCCGCCGCCGGACCAGGAGACCTCCGAGGCGCTGATGGCCGCGCACCGCGCGGCCAGCGGGGAACTGTCGGACCTGTCCGGTCTGGCCACCGGATGGACCGTCGCCAACCAGAACTTCCAGGCGGTGGACGGGGCCGAGGCCCTCGCCGAGGAGTGGGCCCACACCCGCGAGGACCAGTTCCTGGACGCCGCGAAGGAGGACGGCTTCGTCGGGGTGCAGGCCTATACCCGGGTCGTGATCGGCCCCGAGGGTCCGAGGGAGCCGGAGCCGGGCACGCGCCGCACCATCACCGGCTGGGAGTTCTACCCGCAGGCTCTGGAGGGCGCGATTCGGCACACCGCCGAACGCACCGGCGGGGTCCCGGTCGTGGTGACCGAGAACGGCATCGCGACCTCCTCCGACGACGAGCGGATCGAGTACACCACCGGCGCCCTGGCCGGACTGGGCCGCGCGATCGCCGACGGGGTGGACGTGCGCGGCTACCTGCACTGGTCGCTGCTGGACAATTACGAGTGGGGCAGGTGGGATCCCACGTTCGGCCTGGTCGAGGTGGACCGGGAGACCTTCGAGCGCACCGTCAAACCCAGCGGCCGCTGGTACGGCGACCTCGCCCGCAAGGGTGAGCTGCCCGGCTAGGCCGTAGGGCCCCTTAGGGACCTGGACCCCGTAGTCGGCGCCCGAACAACCAGGCCTCGCCCCATCCGGAGCCCTACTTCTGGGGGCGGGGGGTGTGGCGGAGGGTTGTGGCGGAGGGTCCCTTCTGTGATGGGGTGGCCGCTCCAGGGGGTGCCCCTGTTGGCTGGGGTGTCCTCCTTTCCCGCCGCCCGATTGTGGCCGTCTCCGCTGCGCGCCTCAAGGTCGTCGCCGTCGAGCGCTTCGCGCGTCAACGGCGCTCCACCTTGACCCGCTCCGCTACGACGGCGGGTTGGCGGCTATCGGGAAAGGGGGACGCGTGGTCGAGGTCCGAACGGGACCAACACGGCCTTCGGCCGGGTAACCCCGGTCGGCCTGGCGGCCGATGCCTGCCACTGCGCCGGAGCGTTGACGGGTCGGGTGTCGCGGCCGGTCACTGTGGGCAGCGGACCCCGAACAGCGCGGCCTGCGGCCGGGTGGGCCACTGCGCCGGAGCGTTGACGGGTCGGGTGTCGCGGCCGGTCACGGTGGGCAGCGCGAAACACCGGGGCGGGTTGGGTTGAGGTGGGTGTGTGGTGAACCCCCCAGTTGGAGTCAAAAACGAGGGTGACCGTGACTCCAAGAAGGGGGTTGGGCTGGCTCCGGGTCCCCGTCCGAGTCCTCCCCCTTGTTGCTGCGGTTGCGGTTGCGGTGGGAGGGACGACCCTGCCAGGTCGAGGCCTCCGGGTTGGTCTCCCGGCGATACTTCAACCGGTTATGGTCCGAGCACAGCGGCTGAATATTGTCCGCGCTGGTGGACCCACCGGCCGAGAAGCTGATCTTGTGGTCGGCCTCCGACCCGCTGGCCGGGAAGTTGCACCCCTGGGGCCAAGCGCAGGTGGAGTGACCGAACAGCCCCGCATCCCGCAGAGCACCCGTCGCATCGCGCTGGGTACGGCCCACGTCCAACACCCGGTCACCCTTAGGGGAGGTGACCATCCGGCGCAGCACACTGTTGGGGGCCAGGGCACGGATCGCGGCCATGGAGACCACCTGCCCATCCTGGGTCACCGCCGGACCCGCACCCTCGGTCTGGTTCTGGAGGCCGAGGAAGGTGGGCAGGGGCACCATGATGTTGATCATCGCCACCGCAGCACGCTTGCGACCCTTGCGCCCCTTCCCCTGGCCGTCCCCGCCCCGGGCACCGTCGGCACCCTCAGCGCTCTCACCGTCCCCGGTGGGGTGGGAGGCGGACCGGACCAGGTTCATGAACGCGTCATACATCCGCTCCGAAGCCGACACGTGCAGCCTCTCGGGGGCATAGGCCACCTCGTGGGCCTTGAGCACACACCTAAGCTCCTCGGCGTGCTCACCCGGGCCCCAGGCCTCGAACAGGTGAGTGCCATCAAAGGTGCGCACCAGGCGTGCACCACGGGCGTCGAAGGCGGCCTGGTACTGCTCCTCCACCACCGCCGGGTTGTACTGGGCCAGCAGCTCCCTACCCAGCCGGGCGATGTCGGAGGCCGACATCGACGGCTCCCTGGCCTTGGAAGCCAAAATCCCGGCCTCCACCATCCGCCGGAAGAGGCCAGCATCCGGGCAGTCCTTAGTGTTGCGCGCCCCCACCGCCTTATCAGCGGCCTTGCACACCGCCACCGCCTCCCCGATCGACAACAACCCAGAGTCCAAGCCCTGGCGGGTCGCGGGCAACTCCTGGGCGAACAACCGCCGCGCCAGCTGGGCGCGCCCGTTGGCCTCAACGGGGGCCATCCCCACCGAGTGGATCAGCCAGTTCTGCACCGACCTCTGCCCACCCGCCTCCAACAGGGTCCCGGCCGCCTCCAGCTGCGCCAGACGCAGCAGCATCGCCAGCTGGGCCCGGTCGAAGTCCTCGAACACCTGAGAAATCACATCCAGGACCTCACCGGCCGCACCCGCCGGGGGCACCTCCGCCATCTCCGAAGCGATCTTCTCCCGGGCGGTGCGCATGGCGGAAACGGCGGGCTTATTGCCCGCCGCATTCCCGCACTGCCCGAAAGAAGAAGTCATACCCTAAGGATACCAAGAAAGGCCCAGAAAGGACCTACCCCGGGGGTGACACAACACTTACCAGGACACCCCAATCCGCCTTTCCCATTCCCCGGAAAGAAGCCTTCCAGAAAAGGGAGCAAACCTCCCCTGGCCGCATTCTTGGACAAAGCGGTCATATGCGCACCCGAATGGGAATGATCTTGCTCCTGTCGCCATTCTCGACGGCCGAGGGTGGAGACAGGAGCAAGATCATCGGGGTTTTCGCCGCGCACAGTGACCAGCCGCGACACCGCCAGGCGTCAACGCTCCGGCGCAGTGGACCACCCGGCCGCCAGGCCCCGCCGTCGGGGTACGCCGCCCACCATGACCAGCCGTGACACCCGACCCGTCAACGCTCCGGCGGCGTGGCAGGCATCGGCCGCCAGGCCGAGGAGTTCAGTTTTTCGGGCGAAGCCCGAAATGGCATGGACCTCGACTACCCGTCCCCCTTTCCCGATAGCCGCCAACCCGCCGTCGCAGCGGAGCGCGTCAAGGTGGAGCGCCGTTGACGCGCGAAGCGCCCGACGGCGACGACCTTGACGCGCGCAGCGGAGACGGCCACAATCACGCGGCGGGAAAGGAGGACACCCCCAACCCGCAAGGCAACCCCACGCCAAAGGACACCACCGACCCTTATTAACTTCGAAGACACGTTAAGTTCGAAGGCCCGATAAAGGTGACTGCGGGAGAACTACGGATGAGCACTGACCGGGGCTCTCCGCTTTTGTCTGAGTCGGCTAGCGTGGACCCCGCCGTCTATCGCCCGCCCCACTCAATCCGCCCCCACTCCATCCGCCCCACACCCATGCCCTCCCCAAGCCCTGCCCGACCCACCCAGCAAGCCGCCGCGTGCCCCCGCCAGAGAAGTTGCAGAGTGCGTTCGTGGCGCTGGCCGCGGTGCTCGGGCTGGTCTCCGTTTGGCGTGGCTGCCGGTCCAGCGGTTCGTCCGGACCAACGGCCTGCCTAGCGGCCCGAATCCTGGCCGATGCGGTGTTCGAGGCCGTCCAGGATGCACTCCAGGCCGAACTCCAGTGCTGAGTCGCGCCCCTCACCGCCGGAGAAGGCGGCGGCGGTCTCGGGGTACCGCTCGCCGTGCTGGGCCAGGACCGGCGCCATGGCCCTCAGGATCGCCTCTTCCGCACCTTCCCCTTCCTGCGGGCCCCGTGGGCCGGGCTCGGTGGGCAGGGCCTGCTGCGCGATCCCCCGCACGTGCCCGGCGACGAGCGCCACGGCGTCCAGCCGTTCCGAGCCGCCGAGTCCGGACCCGGACAGCGCCCTCAGCGCCGTTTCCGTCCAAGCCAGCTCGTTGGGGCCCATCACCCGTGCCCCGACCGCGGTCCGCAGCAGCCAGGGGTGCTCGCTCAGGACCGGCCACAGGGCCGTCCCCCAGGTCCGCAGGCGCTCCCGCCAGCCGAGTTCAGGGCCGCCGACCCCAGGGGCGGGCCCGTGCGCGGCATCGGTCATGAGGGCGAGGAGTTCGTCGCGGCGCGACACGTACCGGTACAGCGACATCTTCGTGTAACCGAGTTCCGAGGACACCCGCTGCATGGACACCGCCTCGATCCCCTCGGCGTCGGCGAGGGCGACGGCGGCGCCGACGATGCGGTCCTGGGACAGCTTGGGGCGCGGGCCCCGACTCGGCACGCGGGGCGGGCCCCACAGCATTGCTGCGGTGCGTTCGTGCCGGTCCGCCTCTGCGCGCTCAGCCATCCGCCGCCCCTCCGTCACCGCTCAGACCCACCCTTGTCAAAACCGTGTCTACCAGATACTAATTGTGTCCATCAGAAACAGTATCTACCAGACACAGATGAAGGTGCCACCATGCCGAACATCGAGGGGACCCGGGTCCTGGTCTCGGGGGCGAGCATCGCCGGGGCCGCCACCGCCCACTGGCTCACCAGGTACGGATGCGCCGTCACCGTTGTGGAGCGCTCTCCCGCCGTGCGCCCCGGCGGCCAGAACGTGGACTTCAAGGGGTGCCGACAGCTCGACGTCCTCGACCGCATGGGGGTCCTCGAACGGCTGCGCGCCGTGGAGACCGGCGGTTCCGATGTCGTCTTCGTGACCGGCAAGGGCCGTCCCGTCGCCACCCTGCCCGGTGAGTTCACCGGAGGTGACCTGGAGGTCGGCCGCGGCGAGCTGGCCGAGATCCTCCACGCTTCGGTGGGGACCGGCTGCGAGTACCTGTTCGACGACTCCGTTACGGCGCTGCGGGACGGCGACGACGGCGTGCGAGTCGCCTTCGAGCGCGCGGAGGAGCGAACCTTCGACCTCGTGGTCGGGGCCGACGGCATCCACTCGAACGTGCGCCGCCTGGCCTTCGGGCCCGAGGAGGAGCACGTGCGCTTCCTCGGCTACCACTACGCGCTCGCCGACCTCCCGCACCTGCCCGCCCTCCCCGGAACGCCCTCCGCCACCGGTCCCGGGCTGATGTACAACGAACCCGGACGCATGGTCTCCGCCGGCGGCGACGCACCCGCCTTCTTCGTGTTCGCCTCCGAGCGGCCCCGCGACCGGCACGCGGACCCGGACGCACAGAAACGGTTCCTGGCCGAGTCCTACGCGGGAGCGGGCTGGGAGGTCCCCCGGCTGCTCGCGGACCTGCCCGGCTCAGAGGACCTCCACCTGGACACGCTCTCCCGCGTCGAGCTGGACTCCTTCACCCGGGGCCGCGTGGCGCTGGTCGGAGACGCCGGTTACGGCAACACGCTGGGCGGGTTCGGCAGCGGCCTTTCCGTCGTCGGCGCCTACGTACTGGCCGGTGAGCTTCTCGCCGCCGACGGGGACCACCGCGCCGCCTACCGCGCCTACGACCGCATCATGCACGGCTACGCCCGGGTCGCCCGGAAGGGCAACGCCGGGCGCTTCCTCGCGCCGCGCACCCGCTCGGGCATCCGCGCGCGCAACGCCCTGTTCCGGTTCCGTCCGCTGCGCGACGCGCTCATGCGGTCCACTGACGACTTCGCCGACGCCGTCGAGCTCCGTGACTACCCGGCCCTCCTGGTGGGTGGCACCTCAGTCAGGCCGACACGGAGCGCAGAACGCCCCGGGCCGCGGTGCGGGCGCCCCACACCGCGATGAGCAGGCCGAAGGCACCGAGCAGCGACAGCACCGCCCAGGGGAACGCCCAGAGGGCCGCTTCCACGTCGCCGCCGGCCATGGCCAGCGCCATCCACGCGGTCGCGGCCACGCCCAACAGCCACGCCGGCACCACGGTCAGCACCATCTCCCAGCCGACCACGCCGTTGATCTGCGCGGGAGTCATGCTCAGCCGGCGCATCGACCCCAGCTCCGACCTGCGGTCCGAGGCCGACAGGGCGAGCGCGTTGACCGCGGCCACCACCAGGAACACGCCGACCAGCACGGTGGCGACGGTGCCGAGGTTGTCGATCGCCCCCTCGCGTTCGGCGACGTAGGTCTGGCGGAACCCGGTCCGGTCCTCCACGGCGACCGTTCCGGCCGTCGAGACCTCGCTCTCCAAGGCCCCGCGGTCGATACCGTCCGCCGTTCCCCCACCGTTGCCCGACACGAGGACGAAGTCGTGCCATCCGCTGCCGCTGCCGTTCCCCAGCGCGGTCTCCGCGATGACCAGGCCGTTCTGGCCTCCTTGGTCGCGTTCGAAGACGGCCGCGACCTCGACCTCGGTGATGTGGGAGGCCCCGGAGGCCCGGACCTCCGCGCCGTCGCCGACGTCCAGGCCGCGCAGGTCGGCGTAGGCGGCCCCGAGCGCCACCCCGTCGCCGCTGTCGACCCGGGTCAGGTCACCCCGGACACCGCCGAGGTCCAGCACCTGGCTTGCGGCCCCGCTGACCACCGTCCCCCGGGTCGCGTCACCGGGGTCGGCGGGTCCTTCGGAACCCGCGGGTTGGGCGTGCACCCACGTGTCCCGCAGCCCGGCCGTGACGTCCACTCCGCTGACCTCGGACACCCGCTCCCGCGCCTCCTCGGACAGCCCGGTGTGGGCCTCGCGGACGATCGGGGTCTTCAGGACGTACTCGGCGTCGAAGCGGTCCGCAGTCTCGTCCGCGTTGTTGAGCGCGAAGAGCGGCAGGCCGCTCAGCGCCCAGCCGGAGATGGCGACGCCCACCGCGAGCGGGGC
The DNA here is from genome assembly GCF_054778635.1 of Nocardiopsis nanhaiensis. Lineage (NCBI taxonomy): Bacteria > Bacillati > Actinomycetota > Actinomycetes > Streptosporangiales > Nocardiopsidaceae > Nocardiopsis > Nocardiopsis nanhaiensis. Next base: position 54,755 of record NZ_BAAGZJ010000007.1, on the reverse strand, counting down.
GGCCACCCCGGCGTAGCGGCGGTGGTGGAAGCGGACGTTGGCCGCGGCGAGGTAGCCCCCGACCCCCGACACGGCCGCCACGGGGCGGCGGAGCAGGACGGACACGGCGCGGATGATCCAGGACCCCAGTAGCCCGATGCCGACCATCACCAGTCCGCTGGCGATCATTCCGTAACTGCTGTACAGGGCCGTCGGCAGCTGGCCGACCATGCCCAGCGCTTGGAGGACACCGGCCGCGGCCAGCAGGAGGACACCGCACGCCACCCGCGGCCACACCCGGGAGCGGCGGGCGGCACGCTCGGCCTCCCCGCCCAGTGCCTCGCCCGGACGGATGCGCAGCGCGGACCGCGCGGACAGCCACGCGGCGGCCTGGGCCACCACGATGAGGAGCGCCGCCGAGGTGAGCAGCGGCGCGGCGCCGAAGCCGACCGTCAGGACGGAGCTGACCACACCCAGCTCACGGAACGCGCCCACCAGGACCCAGCCGAGGAGCACCCCCAGCACGCTCCCCAACACCACCGCGACCAGCGAGATCAGCAGTGTCTCGGCTTGGCAGAGGAGCCGTGTCTGGCCGGGGGTGGCCCCGATCGCGCGCAGCAGGGCGAACTGCCCGGCCCTGCGGCGCACGGACGTGACGAGCGCGCCGCCGATCACGGCGACGGCCATGAACGCCACGATCCACACCAGCAGCGTGAGCGCCCCCGCCGTGGCGCTGTGGTCCGGCCAGGTCCCCTCCAGCTCTCCCCGGTCGGCCCCGGACGCGACCTGGAAGGATTCGGTGTCTCCGGGCGTGGGGGCGTCTCCGGCCAGCCCTTCGGCCACGTGCTCGTGCGCCAGGGCGGCGGTCTCGTCCGCGTCGGTACCGGGGTCGAGGAAGAGGCCGGCGCCGTCGGAGCGGCCCCCGCTCCGGTCCGCCAGGCGCTCAGCCTCGCCGGGGTGGAAGAAGACGGCGTGCTGGTGTTCCAGCTCCCCGCCCCCGTCGGCGCCTGCCGCTTCGCCCCCGCCGGGGCTCGCCAGGCCGACGAGCTCGTAGGTCCGGGCGGTGCCCGCGACCTCGACCGCGACCTCGGATCCGACCTCGGCGTCGACGGCCTCGGCCAGCGCACCGTCCACCACGATCTCGTGGTCGGCCGCGGGCGGCGACCCCTCGTCGACCGTCATCGGGGTGAGGGGCGCGCTTGACCACGAGTGCCCCAGCTGTGGGATCTCCTCCTGGTCCACCGCGGGCGCCCCGTCAGTGTCCAGGGCCAGGGCGGTGAAGGAGAGTTCGGGGACCGCCTCGGCGACCCCGGGCAGCCGTTCCAAACCGTCGACCAGCTCCTCGGTGAGCAGGCCGTCCTCTCCGGCCACCACCACCTCGGCGCCGGCGAAGCGTTCCACCGGGGCGCGTGTCTGGGCGACCGACTCCTGGAGGACCATGAAGGCGGTCAGCAGCACCGCACCCGCGGTGGTCATCACCAGCGCACCGATCAGGGTTCCGGGCTGCCGCCACAGGATGCGCCACGCGATACCGGTCACCGGGCACCTCCCTGGGAGGTCATCCGCTCGGCCACCTTCTGGGAGGTGGGGTCCTCCATCGTGTCGGCCAGCCGCCCGTCCACGAGGAACAGGACCCGGTCGGCGTAGCCCGCCGCCAAGGGGTCGTGGGTGACCAGCACCAGGGTCTGGCCGAACCCGTCCACCGCCTCCCTGAGGAGGGTCATCACCTGGCGGCTCGACTCGCTGTCCAGTGCACCGGTCGGCTCGTCACCGCAGAGCAGACTGGGCCGGTTGACCAGGGCCCGGCAGAGGGCAACCCGCTGCTGTTGGCCGCCGGAGAGCTCGTCGGGCCGGTGGGAGAGGCGGTCGGCGATCCCCGCGCGTCCGGTGATCTCCTCCAGCCAGTCTCCGTCGACCCCGCGTCCGGCGAGCCGCAGCGGCAGGGTGATGTTCTCCCGCGCGGTCAGGGCGGGTATCAGGTTGAACTCCTGGAACACGAACCCCACCCGTTCGCGGCGGACGACCGCGAGCTCCCGTTCCGGGAGGTCGTCCAACCTGGTGTCCCCCAGGTGGACCGTCCCCGCGCTCGGCTGCACCAGACCCGCGGCGCACTTGAGCATCGTGGTCTTCCCGGAGCCGGAGGGCCCCATGACGGCCGTGAAGGTGCCCGGCTCGAACGTCCAGCTCACATCGCTGAGCGCCGGGACGGCCACCTCGCCCTCTCCGTACGTCCGGCTCACACCAGACAGGGTCGCTGAGCGCATCAGGGCCTCCACCGTCCTCACCTACTGCTCGGTTCCCGGTCCGGCCGGGCTTCCCCACAAGGGTTCCAAGCGGCGGTGGGCGGGGCACTGGGACGCGGCACCAACCTCGGGTAGGGCACGGCATACCCGGGGCGTACCGGCGAGGGGAACGGGTAACGCACGGAACGAGGACTTCACCCCCCCAGCCGCCCCACCCACCCCCGGGAGTCCGACCGTGAAGCTGTACGCCGATACCCCCGCCCGCGCCTGCCTCCAGCTCGCCTCCGACCTCTTCGCGCTCACCTGGGCCTTCCTCTGGGTCGCGGCCGCCCTGTCGCTGCGCGAGGTCCTGATGGCCCTCAACCGCCCCGGCGAGCTGATGACCAGCACCGGCGACGGGGTCACCGAACACATGAACACCGCCGCCGAGAACGTCGAGCAGGTCCCCCTCGCCGGAGAGGCCCTCGCCACGCCCTTCAGCGGCCTCGGCGAGACCGGCGAGTCCCTCAGCGCGGCGGGCGGCTCCTTCCAGGAGTCCGTGGGAACGCTGGCCTTCACGCTTCCGATGCTGGTAGCGGTCCTGCCGCTCTTCCTGCTCGCGGGGACCTGGCTGCCCATGCGGATGCGGTGGATCCGACGCGCCACCGACACCAAACGGCTCAGCGGGCTGGCCCCCGAGGCCCGTGCCCGACTCCTCGCCCTCCGCGCCCTGTCCTCGGCCCCCTCCACCCGGCTCATGGCGGTGCACGGCGACCCCGCCGGGGCCTGGCACACGGGCGAGCGGGAAGTGGTGGCCGAACTGGCCGGACTGGAACTGGGCCGGCTCGGCCTGCGCCCCGAACCGTCCCCGGAGCCCGGTCCGCGCGGATGACCCGAAACCCGGCCCAGAAGGACGGCCGAACCACCCGGTCCGCTCAGTCCACGCGGATGATGCCCCTCTGCAGGGCAGTGGTGATGGCCGCGGTGCGGTTGTCCACGCCGAGTTTGTCGAACACGTGAACGAGGTGCGTCTTCACCGTCGCTTCGCTGATGAACAGCTCGCGGGAGATCGCCCGGTTGGACATCCCCTTGGCCAGCAGCCGGAGGATCTCCAGCTCCCGGCCGCTCAGGGCGGGCCGCGGCGAGCGCAGCCGGTCCATGAGCCGGTTGGCGACGTCGGGGGCGAGTGCGGTCTGGCCGCGGGCCGCCGCGTGCACGGCGTCGCACAGCTGGTCCGGGGGTGCGTCCTTGAGCATGTAGCCGGTGGCGCCGGCCTCGACCGCCGCGAGGATGTCGGCGTCGGTGTCGTAGGTGGTGAGCACGAGGACGGGCGGCGGGGCGTCGAGTTCGGTGACCCGCCGGATCGCGGTGACGCCGTCCATGCCCGCGCCCATGCGCAGGTCCATGAGCACGATGTCGACGCCCGTCCCGGACCGGAGCCCGTCCAGGGCCTCCTGGCCGTCGGCCGCCTCGGCCACCACGTCCATGTCGGGGCGTTCGGCGAACATCGCCTTGAGGCCGTGGCGCACGACCGGGTGGTCGTCCACGAGCAGGATGCGCAGGGGCCGGTCGGTCACGGGCCTTCCTCCATCTGGCCTTCTTCCAACAGGGTCGTTTCCAACTGGTTCGTCTCCAGGGTCAGGGGCAGCCGGACGGCCACGGCGGTGCCCTCTCCCGGGGCGGACTCCACCTCGAGTTGCCCGCCCAGCGCGGCCACGCGTTCGCGCAGCGAGGCGATCCCGTACCCGGAGCCGTCCCGGCGCGCTTGGACATCCTCGGGCACGAAGCCCCGCCCGTCGTCGTAAACGTCCAGGGTGACCTCCTCCCCCAGGTAGCCGAGCGTGACCACGGCGGTGCCCGCCCCGGCGTGTGCGGCCACGTTGGCCAGGCTCGCCTGGGCGGCGCGCAGAAGCGCGACCTCGTAGCCGGCGGGGAGTTCGGCGGGGGTCCCGTCGGTCCGGAACCGGCAGTCGATCCCCTCGGTGCGCCCCACGCGTTCGCTCAGCCTTTCCAGGGCCTCGGGGAGGTTGGCCCCGGTCAGCGACGGCGGGGCGAGGTCCCGTACGAACCTTCGGGCCTCCGCGAGGTTCGTGGAGGCGCTCTCCCGGGCCTCGCCGATACGGAGGGCGGCGCGGTCGGGGTCGTCCGGGAGGGCGCTCTCAGCGGAGCGCAGCAGGAGGACGATGCTGGACAGGCCCTGGGCGAGGGTGTCGTGGATCTCCCTTGCCAGGCGCTCGCGTTCGTCGAGGACACCCGTGCGGCGCTGGAACGCGGCGAGTTCGTCGCGGGTGCGGGTGAGGGTGTCGATGAGTTCCCGGCGCCGCTCGCTCTCCCGGTGCAGGGCCGTGTACCCGGCGGCGATCGCCACCGCGGTCACCGCGCCGAGGACCGGGCCGAGGACCATCCCGGCGGTGAGGTCCCCGCTGTGCAGCACCTGGCCGAGAATCACCGAGGCGGTGATGACCACGACCGCGAACACCGAGTGGATGCCGCGCAGCAGGTGCAGGTGGAGGAAGAACAGCGGGAAGGCCAGCCACACGAAGTCCGGGCCCGCCCAGGCCAGCAGGGCCCACAGCAGGGTGACGGCCGCGAGCCACACCAGGGAGCGGGTGCGGTGCACGTCGTGCCGGGCGGCCATGGCCCCCGCGCAGTACACCACCCCGAGCAGGACCGCCACGCACACGACCGTCCAGTACACCCAGTGCGGATGGGCGGTGTCCGTGCCGGGCGGGGTGGCCATGTACCGGGCGGTGCCGACCACGAGCAGGAAGAGGAAGGAGGCGTGCAGGAGCAGCCTGAGCACCTGGAGCACCGTCGTCACCCCGGGCAGTTCGGGCGCCCACCCTCCGCTGTACCGCATCAGTGCAGCGTACGACGGGCGTGGCCGCCGGTACATCCATCGTTCGGTTGAGTCTTTTCTCCACCCCGGCCCGCGCGGGAAGGCTCCGTTCGCCCGATGCCGGTGATCTTGGATCCGGCGAGGCTGGAAGCACTGAAGCATTCCCTCTCCCGGAAGGAGGGCCGCCGTGTTCGTCGCCCTTCGTGACATCCGCTTCGCCAAGGGGCGGTTCGCGCTGATGGGCTCGGTCGTCGCCCTGATCACCCTGCTGATCGTCCTGTTGTCGGGGCTGACGGCGGGGCTGGCCGACCAGTCCACGTCGGCGGTCAGGAACCTGGCCGCCACCCACATCGCCTTCGGGACGTCCGGTGACGGCGCCCCCGAGGAGTCCTACGCGGACAGCACCGTCACCCGTGAGCAGCTGGACACCTGGTCCGGCACCGAAGGCGTGGACTGGGCGGAGCCGGTCGGCATCACCCAGAGCCGGGTGGAGCTGGACGACGGCAACGGCACCGCGGCCGCGCTGTTCGGTGTGGCCGCCGGCGGCCCGTTGGCACCCGAGGGGCTGGGCACCGGCGACGGAGCGGTGGTGAGCGAGGAGATCGCCGAGGAGTTCGGTATCTCCGAGGGCGACGCCCTCACCGTCGCCGGGACCGACCTGGTGGTCGACGCGATCGCCCCGACCGAGCACTACAGCCACGCCCCTGCGGTGTGGACCGACATCGGGGTCTGGCAGGACGTCGACCCCCGGGTACGGCACGCCGAGGGCGATGACGCACCGGTCGCCAACGTGGTCGCCTCGCAGGTCAGCCTCGAAGAGGCGGCGGGCGCCGCCGACGATGAGGCGGGCACCGTTTCGGCGACCCTGTCCGCCAGCCTCCAGGCAATCAGTTCGTACTCCTCGGAGAACGGCTCGCTGATGACCATGCAGGGCTTCCTGTACGCGATCTCCGCCCTGGTCATCGGTGCCTTCCTGACCGTGTGGACGATCCAGCGCAGCGGGGACATCGCGATCCTCAAGGCGCTCGGCGGCTCCACCCGCTACCTGCTGCGCGACGCCCTGGCCCAGGCCCTGATCGTGATGCTCGTCGGCACCGCGGTCGGCGGCGCCGCGGGGGTGGGGCTGGGCGCCCTCGCCGGGTCCGTCCTGCCGTTCTCCCTGACCGCGGCCACCACGCTCGGCCCGGTCGCCGCCATGGTCGTGCTGGGCATGCTCGGCGCGGTCCTGGCCGTGCGCCGTATCACCTCCGTTGACCCGCTGACTGCCCTGGGAGGCGTCCGATGAGCCTGGAACTGAACAACGCGACCCTCACCTACCCCGACGGCGACGGGGTGGTGAAGGCCCTGGACCGGGTGTCGGTCCGGGTGGACGCCGGTGAGCTGGCGGCCGTGGTCGGCCCGTCCGGCTCGGGCAAGTCCAGCCTGCTGGCAGTGGCCGCGACCCTCATCCGGCCGGACTCCGGCACCGTGCGCGTCGGCGGACGGGAAACGCTGGGCCTCCGGCCCCGTGAACTGGCGGAGCTCCGCCTGAGCGAGGTGGGCATCGTCTTCCAGCAGCCGAACCTGATCGGTTCGCTCACCGCTGTGGAGCAGCTGATGGTCACCGAGCACATGCGCGCCCGCCCCCTCCGGAAGGCCCGCACCTCGGCGCTGGAGACCCTGGCGGCGGTGGGGCTGTCCGGCAAGGAGCACCGGCGCCCGCACCAGCTCTCCGGAGGCGAGCGCCAGCGGGTGAACATCGCCCGTGCCCTGTCCGGCCGCCCGAGCGCGCTGCTGGTGGACGAGCCGACGGCGGCGCTGGACCACGACCGGGGCGCCCGGATCGTGGACCTGCTGAGCGAGGCGACGAGGACGTTCGACGTGGCGACGCTGATGGTCACCCACGACACCGAGTACCTCGGTGCGGCCAAGCAGGTGTTGGAGATGCGGGACGGCTGCCTAAGCTGAGGGCCAGCCGAGAGCTCTGGAGCGGTCGCATGCGCCTGTCAGCACGGCGGGGACCGCAGGTCCCCGCACGCAACGCCCCGGTCTCCGTCCTCGCCCTTCTGGCGGTGGTCGCGGTGGTCGCCGCGACCGCTGGCGGCGGGTCCGGCCGGGCCCGCCGCTCGGAAGTGCGGGACGAGGAGCCGGAGGAGCGGGCTGAGGAACCGGACCGTTCAGCGGACCGACCGGTGCGTCAGGAGCCCCGGGGCAGGCCGGGTGTCCGCCTCCGGGGCGGCCGAAACCGCTCCCACCTGTCCTTCCCGGACGGGATGCGGCCACCGGACACGTCCTAAGAGGTTTCTGACAAGGGATGTTGGGCTCCCCTGCCTGTGTCAGCAGGCGCTAAGGGACCTGGTACCGGGAGTCCCGGGCGTCGGTGACGGCCATGTGGCCGGGGGCGTGGCCGATGGCGAAGTCGGGGGCGGAGGCCATGACCGCTGCCTGCGGGGTAACCCCGCAGGCCCAGAACACGGGGACCTCCCCGTCGCGGACCTCGACCGGGTCGCCGTAGTCGGGGCGGTCCAGGTCCTGGACTCCCAGCGCCGCCGGGTCGCCCACGTGGACGGGTGCCCCGTGGACGGCCGGGTAGCGGGACGTGACGCGGACGGCGTCGGCGACCCGGTCGGCGGGGACCGGGCGCATGGACACCACGAGTGGGCCGGAGAACCGTCCGGCGGGGCGGCAGGCCCGGTTGGTCTCGTACATCGCGGCGTTCGTCCCCGCCTCGATGTGGCGGACCGGTACGCCCGCCTCCAGCAGCGGGGCCTCGAAGGTGAAGCTGCACCCGATGAGGAAGCCCACCAGGTCGTCGCGCCACAGGTCGGTGACGTCGGTGCGCTCCTCGGCGAACTCCCCGTCCCGGTACACCCGGTAGGCGGGCAGGTCCGTGCGCAGGTCGCCGTCGAAGTCGGGAGTGGACACCTCTCCCGGCTCGGTGACGTCCAGCACCGGGCAGGCCTTGGGGTTGCGCTGGGCGAACAGCAGGAAGTCGAAGGCGAGGTCGTGCGGGAGGGCGATCAGGTTGGCCTGTGCGTACCCGGCGCTGTACCCGGAGGTGGGCACTCGCAGCCCGGCGCGGAACAGCGCGCGGGCCTCGCGGGGTGTGAGTCCGGCGGGGTCCTCGGGACGCTTCGGGGTTGCTCCGGTCATCGGGTTCCTCCACTCACGGTGCGCCTCACAGTACGGTCACGGCGCGCCTCACAGTACGAATCGGATGCGCGTTCCCGGGCGGGCCTGGGCCGCTTCGGGCAGGTCGGCGGAGCGCACCACCGCGATCACCGGGTAGCCGCCGGTCACCGGGTGGTCGGCCAGGAACAGGACGGGTTCGCCGCCCGGCGGGACCTGGAGCGATCCGGCGACCATGCCCTCGCTGGGGAGCTCGCCGTCGCGGGCGCGTTCCAGGGCCGGTCCGGCCAGCCGGGCGCCCACCCGGTCGCTGCGCGGGGTCACCTCGTAGGCGCCGGAGAGCAGGGCGGCGAGCGCTTCGCCGGTGAACCAGTCGTCGCGCGGGCCGGGCTCCACCCGGAGCGCCACCTCGTCGCCGCCCACCGGACCGGCGGGGACGTGGTCCAGGTGCGGGAACCCCTCGGGAGGCGGCCCGACCGGCAGGAGGTCCCCCGGGCCGGGGATGTCGGGTCCGAGCCCGGCGAGCACGTCGGTGCTGCGCGATCCCAGGACGGGAGGCACCGCCACTCCCCCGCGTACGGCCAGGTAGGAGCGCAGCCCGCGGGCTGGGGTGCCGAGGGCGAGTTCGGCGCCGTCGGGCAGGTGCAGGACCTCGTTGGCGGAGGCTCCGCGGCCGTCCACCCGGACCGGCGCTTCGGCACCGGTCACCGCGACCGTGACCGGACCGCGCGCCCGGACCCGCAGCCCGCCGAGCGTGGCTTCCAGTGCGGCAGCCCCCGGCGGGTTGGCGAGGAGCCGGTTGGCCAGCGTGTAGGAGCGGGCGTCGGCGGCGCCGGAGCGGCCCACGCCCAGGGCGGAGTGTCCGAAGCGGCCCGCGTCCTGCACCGTGGTCATCGGCCCGGTCGCCACGATCTCCAGGGCGCTCTTGGTCTCGGTGTTCTCCAATGCGCCCTTGGTCTCGTCGTTCACGCGACCTCCTCGAAGCGCACGCGGACCCCGGGGCGCAGGATGCCGGGAGGGTCGCGCTCCAGGTCCCATGTGACGGCGTCGGTGCGGCCGAGCAGCTGCCACCCGCCGGGCGAGCTGCGCGGGTAGACCCCGGTGAACTCGCCGGCGAGCGCCACGGATCCCTTGGGTACCCGGGTACGGGCCTCGCCGCGGCGGGGCACGTGCAGGCGGGGGTCGTCGCAGACCATGTAGCCGAAGCCGGGCGCGAACCCGCAGAAGGCGACCGTCCAGGTGGCGGAGGTGTGTGCGCGCACGACCCCGCTCGGGCTCAGGCCGGTGAGCCCGGCGATGTCGTCGAGGTCCTCCCCGTCGTAGTGCACGGGGATGGTGACCGTCTCCCCCGCTGCCTGGCCGGTCTCGGCGGTCAGCGGGAGTCCGGTGACAGCGGTGGCGACCCCGGCCGGGTCGGTGCCGGGCTCCAGCCGCAGCAGGACGGTGCGTGCGGCCGGGACGACGTCGGTGACGCCGGGCAGGGGGCGCGCTTCGAGGGCGGCGCCCAGGGCGATGACCTGGGCGAGGTCGGCGACCTCCACCAGAACGCCGGTGTCTGCGCACTTCAGGACGCGCACGGACGGCTTCCAATCAGAACGGAGGTGGTCTCAGGAACGGACGGGGTCTCGGGGCGGACAGGGTCTCAGGGCAGGACGGAGGGGGCCGTGGTGAACGGGGCGATGGTGACGCCCTCGGTGCGCAGCCGGTCGGCCACGGCGCGGGCGATGTCCACCGCGCCGGGGCTGTCGCCGTGCACGCACAGGGAGTCGGCCTGGACGAGGATCCTGGTGCCGTCCACGGCCTCGATGGGCTCGCCGTGGGCGATGCGCAGGCAGCGTGCGGCGATGGCGTCGGGGTCGTGCAGCACGGAGCCGGGTTCGCGGCGCGGGACGAGGGTGCCCTGGGGGGTGTAGGCGCGGTCGGCGAAGGCTTCCCGGTAGGTGCGCAGGCCCGCCTTCTCGGCCTGCTCCAGGAAGCGCGAGCCGGGCAGGCCGAGGACGGGCAGGCCTGGGTCGAAGGAGCGTACCGCTTCGACGACTGCGGCGGCCTGCTCGTCGTGGTGGACGATCGCGTTGTACAGGGCGCCGTGCGGTTTGACGTAGCGGACGCGGTCGTCGGCCAGCGCGGTGAAGGCGGACAGCGCGCCGAGCTGGTAGACCACCTCGTCGGTGAGTTCGGCGGGCGGGACGTCGACGAAGCGGCGGCCGAATCCGGCGAGGTCGCGGTAGGCCACGTGGCCGCCGACGGCGACGCCGCGCGCGGCGGCCTCCGCTGTGGTGCGGCGCAGGACCGACGGGTCACCGGCGTGGAAGCCGCAGGCGACGTTGGCACTGGTCACGGTGGAGAGCAGGGTCTGGTCGTCGCCGAGTTCCCAGCGGCCGAAGCTCTCGCCGAGGTCGGAGTTGAGGTCGATGCGCACGTCATCCTCCAAAGTTCTCTTACCCGTGGTGGCACCACCACGCTGTCACTCCCGGAAGCCTTCACTCCCGGAAGTTGTCACTGCCAGAGCTCGGCGATGCCGCCGAGGGAGTTGACCGCCATGTAGACGGTGAGGGCCCACGCCGCGACACCCGTGCCGAGCAGCCAGCGCGGGTAGCGGTAGCCGTTGAGCAGCGTCTCGGAGTGGCGTGCGGCGACCCACAGGAGGAGGCCCAGCCCGACCGGGAGGATCACACCGTTGAGCGCGCCGGCCAGGACCAGCAGCGTTCCCGGTGCCTGCCCGGAGACGAGGTAGATGGCCAGGGAGATCCCGATGAATCCGGTGACGAGCTTGCCCTTGTGGCGCTCCAGCCACGGCGAGAACGTGGTGACGAAGGAGATGGAGGTGTAGGACGCGCCGATCACGGAGCTGACGGCAGCCGCCCACATGATCATGCCGAACAGGCGCATACCGACCTCGCCGGCGGCCTGGTAGAAGGCCTCGGCCGGGGGGTTGGGCGAGTCCATGATGGCGACCCCGCCCGTCACCACACCCAGGATGGCGAGGAAGAGGAGCACCCGCATGATCCCGGTGATGATGATGCCGGTGACCGAGGTCTGGGTGATGGCGGAGATGTTCTCGCGGCCGCCCTTGCCCCTCTCGATGAGGCGGTGGGCGCCCGCGTAGCTGATGTAGCCGCCCACGGTGCCGCCGATGATGGTGATGGTGGCGAGGAACAGGTCGCTGCTGGCGGCCTCGGGGAGGACGGACTGGCGCACGGCCTCGCCCACGGGCGGGTTGGACACTACGGCCACGTAGGCGGTGAGGCCGATCATGAGCAGGCCGAGGACGACCAGGACGCGGTCCAGGGCCACGCCGAGCTTCTTGACGGCCAGGATGACGATCGCGATCACGGCCGAGATGACGGCGCCGATCCGCGGGTCGAGGCCGATCATGGCGTCGAGGCCGAGTCCGGTTCCGGCGATGTTGCCGATGTTGAAGACCAGGCCGCCGAAGACGATGAGGGCGGCGAGCAGGTAGCCGGCGCCGGGGAGGACCTTGTTGGCCAGGTCCTGGGCGCGCATGTTGGAGACGCCGATGACCCGCCAGATGTTCAGCTGGACGGCGATGTCGACCAGGATCGACACGACGATCGCGAAGGCGAACGCGGCGCCGAGCTGGGCGGTGAAGGTCGTGGTCTGCGTGATGAACCCGGGTCCGACGGCGCTGGTGGCCATCAGGAACATGGCGCCGAGCAGGCTGCTGCTCAGGGCGATGCGGCCGAAGCGGGGGCGCACCGGTGCTGGCGTTGGGGGGTTGTCTCCCATGGCTGGTTCTCCAGGGGTGCGGAGGTGTGTGACGCCAACCTCATCGTTGGATTGTTGAACAATACTTCAATCATGGGGGCTTGGTAAGGGGCGGGTCAGTAAAATCCCCGGTTCCCCTGTACGTAACATTGGTGGGACCACCCCGCCTGGCGTGGGCGCGCGAAGCACCCGGAGGAGCTCACTTGACGGCGACAGACGACCACATCGACCGGCTGCCCGCGCCCGCCCTGGCGCGCCCCTCCAGCCAGGCCGAGCGCGTCGCCGACATGCTCCGCGCCTTCGTCATCGACGGTGAGCTCGCCCCCGGGGTGCGCCTCTCCGAGGAGAAGCTCAGCCGCAAGTACGAGGTCTCCCGGAACACGCTGCGCGAGGCCTTCCGGCTGCTCAGCCGCGAGCGCCTACTGGTGCACCACATGCACCGGGGCGTGTTCGTCGGCCGTCCCACCAGCGAAGACGTCCGCGACCTGTTCAATGCGCGCAGGGCGCTGGAACTTCCCGCCGTGCGCGGTGCCGCCGAGGCACCGGAGGACCTGGTCCGGGCCGTGGGCGCCGCCGTCGACGCGGGCGAGGCCGCCCGCGACCAGGAGGACTGGTGGGGCATGGGCAGCGCGAACATGCACTTCCACGAGGCGCTCGCCGCGCTGGGGGGCAGCGCGCGGATCAACGAGTTCATGCGGCAGGTCCTCGCCGAGACCCGGCTGGTGTTCCACGTGATGGCCGCGCCCCGCGAGTTCCACGACCCCTACCTCCAGTGGAACCGGCGCATCCATCGGGCCTTGGAGCGCGGGGACGCGGCCACCGCGTTCGAGGAGCTCACAGAGTACCTGGACACCTCGGAGCACCAGCTGACCACGGCGTTCACCGAGATCGAGAGCGGCACCCGGGCCTGAGGGTGCGGGCGGGGGCCTGAGAGGGCGGCCCTGAGCCGGGACCCGGCCGACCGCGGTCGGCCGGAGTCGGCTGGTTTGCGGTCCGGCGGTGGTTCTTCTCCGCGGTCGGAGCGAGTGCGGGTTCAAGTCCCGCCACTCACCGATGCGGCAGGGGTGCACCCGGGTGTACGAACCCACCATGACCCGGCACCGAACCCCGCATCCCGGCCATCAGCAGCGATCAGCGGATGGACCGGACACCCCTGCTGGCCTGTGGAAGGATTGTCGAGAACCGCCGCCCGCTCCCTTCTCTACCCGCGTCCAAGCGGGTCCGTGGATCTCCCAGGCCGGACTTCTGGCTTGTGAAACAAAACGTATACAGATAATGTTACCTGTATACGGAACGGTTCACGGAGGTGAGCGCCTTGGAGATCGTGCGACCCCATCAGACGCCCGACCTCGGCATGTCCAAGAGCACCCTGTACCGCGCCGCCCACGACGGAGAGTACGAGCGCATCGCACGAGGCATCTACCGCTCCGCCGACGCACCGGCTGCGGACTGGGACTGGATCGAAGCAGCGACCCGCCGACCCGAGGCAACGATCTGTCTCACCTCCGCGCTGGCCTACCACGACCTGACCGACTCCATCCCGGACGCCGTGGACATCGCGATCCCGCGCGGCACCCGCATGCCGGCAACCCAGGCCGCGATCAAGTGGCACCTGTTCACGAAGCAGACCTTCGGCCTCGGCCGCTCTGAGATGCCCATTCCAGGATCAGAGCTGCGCATCGGCATCTACTCGCCCGAGCGCAGCATCGCGGACGCGTTCCGGCTTCGAGGCGACCTCGGGTACGAACTGGGCAGAGACGCCTTGCGCGAATGGCTCCGCCGCGGTGGCAAGCCAGCGCAACTCATGTCGGTCGCCGCCCGCCTTCCCCGGGCAAAGGGACCGGTCCTACAAGCCCTGGAGGTGCTCACGTGACCAGTGGCGACGAGGTGTTCCGGCAGATCCAGAAGAAGGCGAGGGCCGCCTCGGTCACAGAAGGCAGACCCGCACCGACCGCCGAATACCTCACCAGGCACGCGCTCGAATCCTTCCTCGACCGATTGACCCGAACGGCGCACAAGGACGACTTCGTATTGAAGGGCGGCATCCTGCTGGCCGTCTACGGAGTTCGCCGCCCGACCAAGGACGTCGACGCGGAGGCGATCAGGACCACGGTCACACCTGAGGTCATAACGCAGGTCATCCGTGACGTCGCTGAAGTCCAGGTCTCCGACGGCTTGGTCTTCGGCCTCGACACGATGAACGTGCAGGAGATCCGAGACCAGGCGGACTACCCGGGTCTGCGCATGCGGGTCACCGCCTACATCGGCTCCCAGAAGACCGTCGTCGCCTGGGACATCTCGACAGGAGACCCGATCGTCCCGTCACCGAAGCCGGTCAAAGTGCCCCGCATCCTCGGGGACGAGATCGAGATGCTCGGTTACGCCCCCGAGACAACGGTGGCGGAGAAGGGCGTGACGATCCTGGAACGCGGCATCGCCAGCACCCGCTGGCGCGACTTCATCGACATCGTCCAGTTGGCCGCGCAACACGGCCTCGACGAGGAGCAACTGCTGGAGTCCGCGCGAGCCGTCGCCCGCTACCGCAAGGTCGGACTCGGGCCGGTCTCACCCGTGGTAGAGGGGTACGGCGCCGTCGGCCAGACCAAGTGGAAGGCGTGGCGGCGCAAGGAAGGCGTTGAGGACATCAGCGAGGCCAGCCTCGACGACCAGATGGCGAAGGTCGCAGAAGTGATCGACCCCGTGTTCTCGCATGGTCCGGGAACCGCCAACACAAAGACATCGCCCACAAGAATCTAGCGAGAGTCGGGTGTACGGAGCGACCAGGAAAGGGCCTCAAATGGCCTTGGCTCCCCGAATCAGACAGACTTGAACCGACCCCGCTGTGACACCCCCGCTCCGCAACCCCTTTCGGAAGGACTTCGGTGAATTCGAGTACCCATCAGGAGCTGGTGAGCTTCATCTGGTCGGTGGCCGACCTGCTCCGTGGTGACTACAAGCAGTCCGAGTACGGCAAGGCCATCCTGCCGTTCGTCGTGCTGCGCCGCCTGGACTGCGTCCTGGAGCCGAAGAAGAAGGAGGTGCTGGCCGCCCACGAGAAGTGGAAGGACAAGCCGGTCCACCACGAGTTCCTGCTCAAGGCGTCCGGCCGCAGCTTCTACAACACCAGCCCGCTCACCTTCGAGCGCATCGCGGCCGACCCCTCCCAGGCGGCCAACAACCTCGGCCACTTCATCAACGCCTTCTCCGAGAACGCCCGCGAGGTACTGGAGAAGTACGAGTTCCCCCGCCAGATCCAGCGCCTGGACGGCTCGGGGCTGCTCTACCAGGTGGTGGGCAAGTTCGCCGACCTGGACCTGAGCCCGGAGCGGGTCTCCAACGTGCAGATGGGCTACGTGTTCGAGGAGCTCATCCGCAAGTTCTCGGAGATCTCCAACGAGACCGCCGGTGAGCACTTCACCCCCAGAGAGGTCATCAAGCTGATGACGGCCCTGCTGTTGGAGCCGGACAAGGACTCCCTGCGGGAACCCGGTGTCATCAAGGAGATCCTGGACCCGGCCTGCGGGACCGGGGGCATGCTCACCGAGACGTACGACTACATCACCGCGCACAACCCCGACGCCAAGGCGGTGGTGTTCGGCCAGGAGCTCAACCCCGAGTCGTGGGCGATCTGCCGGTCCGACCTGATGATCAAGGGCCAGGACCCCACGAACATCCGGTTCGGCAACTCGTTCAGCGACGACCGGCACCGCTACGGCACGTTCGACTACATGCTGGCCAACCCGCCCTTCGGCGTGGAGTGGAAGAAGGTCAAGGACGAGGTCGAGACCGAGCACGAGCGGGGGCACTCGGGCCGGTTCGGGGCCGGGCTGCCGCGCATCAACGACGGGTCGCTGCTGTTCCTGCAGCACATGATCTCCAAGATGAAGCCGGTCAAGCTCGACGAGGAGGGGGAGAAGAGGGGCGGCAGCCGGATCGCCATCGTCTTCAACGGCTCCCCTCTGTTTACCGGGGCCGCCGGGTCCGGTGAGTCCGAGATCCGCCGCTGGATCCTGGAGAACGACTGGCTGGAGGCGATCGTCGCCCTGCCCGACCAGCTCTTCTACAACACCGGCATCTCCACCTACTTCTGGGTGCTGACCAACCGCAAGGACCGCGCACGAGGGCAAGGTGAAGCTGGTCGACGCCCGCGAGCACTGGACCAAGATGCGCAAGTCCCTGGGCGAGAAGCGCAAGGAGATCGGCAGGGAGCAGATCACCGAGCTGACCCGGCTGTACACGGACGCGCAGGGTGTGGCCGAGGACGCCGAGCACCCGCTGCACGGCAAGGTGAAGGTGTTCCGCAACGAGGACTTCGGCTACCAGCGCATCACCGTGGAACGGCCGCTGAAGCTGCGCTTCGAGGTCACCGAGGAGACCCTGGTGGAGCTGGCGGCAGCGCTGGACAAGGGCAAGAGCACCGCCAAGTACGAGCAGAAGGCGGAGCTGGTGGAGGCGCTGAGGCCGCTGGTGGGTGGCGAGCCGTGCTTCAAGAAGACGGAGTTCGCCGACCGGGTTCAGGTGGCGTTGGCTGAGGGCGGTGTCTCCAAGCCGCCGACCCCGGTGATGAAGGCCGTGTGGAACGCGGTGTCGGTGCGCGACCCAGAGGGCGAGGTGCAGAAGAAGAAGGGCGAGCCGGAACCGGACGCGGATCTGCGCGACTTCGAGAACATCCCGCTGGACGAGGACATCGACGCGTACATGGAGCGGGAAGTGTTGCCGCACGTGCCCGATGCGTGGGTGGACTACACGAAGACGAAGATCGGTTATGAGATTCCGTTCACGCGACACTTTTATGTCTACACGCCGCCAAGGCCGCTTGAGGAGATCGACGCGGAGTTGAAGGAGCTTGAGGGAGAGATCCAGCGGCTGCTGGGCGAGGTGACGAAGTGACGAGCTTTTTCGCGAGCATTCCAGAGGAGTGGCGGACTTCACCACTGAAGCTGGTCACGGAGTTTTTGGGCCGAGGATCGGCTCCTGACTATGCCGACGATGGCCCGGTTCATGTTGTGAACCAGGCAGTCAACCGCGGAAGTCACCTGGACTGGTCTAAGGGAAAATTTCATGGGACCTCATCGAACCCCAAGGCCTTGAAAGGTTTTCTGAAAAAGTCGGACGTCATCATCAACTCAACGGGAACGGGAACCCTCGGCAGGGTTGGATTCTTTGATGGATCACCAGATGATCGTCCAGCGATCGCTGATGGACATGTGACAATTGTGCGTGCGCGAGAGAACGAACTCTTGGAGCGTTACGCCTATTATGTGCTTTCTAGTTCGCAGTTCTATGACTTTATGTATTCCTCGATGGTAGTTGGATCGACTAACCAGATCGAGCTGAGCCGGGAGCGCCTGGGTTCGACTGTGATTCCGCTACCCAGTTTGGGCGAGCAGAGGCGCATCGCCGACTTCCTCGATGCTCAGGTAGGGCACATCGATTCCCTTGTGAGTTCTAAAGAGCGCGCTTCTAATCTAATTGACGAGCGCAGGGTGGCGCTTACGTCACAGCGATGTCTTCGCGGCACGCACAAAGGAGTTGACACAAAGGATAGCGGGATTGGCCCACTGGGTCAGACCCCTTCACACTGGAGCATCGTTCGAAATAAGAACATTATTCGAGAAGTCAATGAACCCTCGGTGGATGGATCTGAAGAACTTTTGACAGTTTCCCACCTGACGGGCGTTACCCCTAGGTCCGAGAAGAACGTTTACATGTTTATGGCCGAGTCCATGGTTGGATACAAGAAATGTCGGCCGGGCGACCTTGCCATTAACACCCTGTGGGCGTGGATGGGGGCGCTGGGATTTTCCAAGTTCAATGGAATTGTCAGCCCGGCGTACGGTGTTTATCGATTCACATCCGATGACCTTCTTACGGATTATTTTGATTTGCTATACCGGACCCCGGAGTATATATGTGAAATGACTCGTCACTCCAAGGGTGTCTGGTCATCCCGCCTGCGCCTATATCCCGAATCATTTCTTGCTCTCAGTGTCCCTGTTCCGCCGCTGGAGGAGCAGGAAAATATTATTCGAACGCTGGAAGAGGAGTTGGAACCTGAGCGGCGTCTACAGCAGAAGATTCATCGTTCAAATTCTCTGCTGCTCGAACGGCGCCAGGCCCTGATCACCGCCGCCGTCACCGGGCAGATCGACGTCACTACCGCGCGAGGAGCCGACCTGTCATGAGCCCCGTCTACGACGAGAGAACCTTCGAGGATCGCATCGTCTCCGCCATGCTGGAGCGCGGCTGGTCCCAGGGCGCCAACCACCACTACGACCCCGAGCTCGCGCTGGACACCTCCGAGCTGTTCGTCTTCCTCGGCGCGACCCAGGCCGAGGCCTTCGAGGAACTCGTCTCCCGCTGCGGCGGCTCCAGCGACAAGGCCCAGGCCACCTTCGCCAAGACCCTGGCCAAGCGCATCGACACCGAGGGCACCCTGCACGTCCTACGTCAGGGCGTCACCATCGAGGGCCTGAAGTTCCGCCTTGCCTACTTCAAGCCCTCGCACACCATCGCCGAGAACGCCCTCGACGAGTACGAGGCCAACCGGCTCACCGTCACCCGGCAGCTGCGCTACGCCGCCAAGGACGGCGACCAGGGACGTTCCCTGGACCTGGTGCTGTTCGTCAACGGCCTGCCCGTCGCCACGGCCGAGCTCAAGAACCCTCTCACCGGGCAGAACGTCAACGACGCCAAGCACCAGTACGCCCGCGACCGGGACCCGCGCGAACTGCTCTTCACCAAGCGCACCCTCGTGCACTTCGCCGTCGACACCGAGCTGGTGTTCCTCACCACCAAGCTCGCGGGCAAGAGCACCCGGTTCCTGCCCTTCAACACCGGCTCCGAGGGGCCGGGCCGTACCGGCGGCGCGGGCAACCCTCCCCCCTCACCCGAACGGAGCGGCTACCGCACCGCCTACCTGTGGGAACAGGTCTGGGACACCGACAACTGGCTCGACCTGCTGGAGCGCTTCGTCCACGTCAAGCGCGACAAGGACGACCGGGGCCGCCGACGCGAGACCGTCATCTTCCCCCGCTACCACCAGTGGCACGCCGTGCGCAGCCTGGTCGGCCACGCCGCCCGGCACGGCGCCGGGAACAACTACCTGGTGATGCACTCGGCCGGGTCCGGCAAGTCCAACACCATCGCCTGGCTCGCCCACCGGCTGTCCTCCCTCCACACCCCCGCCGACCCCGCCCTGATGGACCCGGCCGCCGTCGCCAAGGGCCTGGAGCCCAACACCCCCGTCTTCGACAAGACCGTCATCATCACCGACCGCTCGGTCCTGGACCGCCAACTCCAGGAGACCGTCGGCGACTTCTCCCAGGTCGAGGGGCTGGTCGGGCGGATCGGCGGCAAGGGCGGATCCAAGTCCGCCCAGCTCGCCGAAGCGCTGTCCACCTCCTCCAAGCGCATCATCGTCGTCACCCTCCAGACCTTCCCCGCCCTGCTGGACTACCTGCGGCGCGAGCCCGCCGAGATCCGCGGCGGCAGGTTCGCGATCGTCGTGGACGAGGCGCACTCCTCCCAGAGCGGCGAGGCAGCCAAGGACGTCAAGAAGGCCCTGCGCGAACTGGGCCTGGACACCGACGACGACTCCGACGAAGGCGAGAACGCCGAGGACACCGTCGAGGCCGCCCCCAAGTCCACCGAGGACGCACTGCGCGAGTCGGCGGCCCTCCGTGGCCGCAGCGCCAACCTGTCCTACTTCGCCTTCACCGCCACCCCCAAGCACAAGACCCTCAACCTGTTCGGCGTCCGCAACGGGGCCACCGGCAAGTACGAGCCCTTCCACACTTACTCCATGCGCCAGGCCATCGAGGAGGGCTTCATCCTCGACCCGCTGCGCAGCTACATCACCTACGGCGCCCAGTACCGGCTGCTCAACGGCAACACCGACGACCCCGAGGTGGACGCCAGCAAGGCCAAGTCGGAGCTGGCCCGGTTCGCGCTGCTGCACGACTCCACGCTCGCCCAGCACGCCGAGACCATCGTGGAGAACTTCAACGCCGTCACCCGCGGCCAGATGGGCGGACGGGCCAAGGCCATGGTGGTCACCCGCTCACGGCAGGCGGCCCTGCACCTGTACGAGGCCGTGGCCAGCTACCTCAAGGACAGCGGCGCACCCGACCCCGGCACCCTGGTCGCCTTCTCCGGCTCCCTGAAGAACAGGGCGGGCGAGGAGGTCACCGAGCACGGCATCAACGGTTTCTCCGAGGGCGAGCTGCCCAAGCGCTTCGCCGCCACCCGCGCCGACGATCCGGCGGCCGTGGCGCGCAACGGCAAGGAGTACCGGCTGCTCATCGTCGCCGACAAGTACCAGACCGGCTTCGACCAGCCGCTGCTCACCACCATGTTCGTGGAAAAGTCCCTCAAGGGCGTGGCGGCCGTGCAGACCCTGTCCCGGCTCAACCGCACCCACCCCCTCAAGTCGCAGAGCGACCTGCGGGTGCTGGACTTCGCCAACGACGGCGAGGACATCCGGGCCGCCTTCCTGCCGTACTACGAGCAGGCGGTCACCGCCGAAGCCGACCCCGACATCCTGCACACCATCGCCCACCGGGTCGTGCACGGGGTGAACGTTCTGGTCAAGGAGGAGCTGCAAGGCTTCGCCGACGCCTTCCACCGGCTCGACGCCGAGCCCGGGGCCGACGACCTGCGCCACCACCCCGAGCTCACCCGGTTCACCGACACAGCGGTGGAGCGCTTCGCCACGTTGCAGAACAGCGAGGACGAGGCGGACCGGGAGGACGCCGACCAGTTCCGGGCGGACCTGAACGACTACGTCACCAAGTACGCCTTCCTGGCCCAGGTGATGCGCTACCCCGACGCCGAACTGGAGCGCCTCTACCTCTACGGGCGCTTCCTGCTGCGGAAGCTGCCCGCGCGCAAGGACGGCGGGGTGGACCTCGGGGATGTCGACCTCAGCCACCTGAAGCTGTACCGCAAAGCCGAGGACGACCTACGGCTGCAGGCGGAGGGCGATCAGGAGCTACCCGGCTTCTCCGATGGCGCGGGCGGGGCAAATGAGGGGAGGAAGGAACTGCTGTCGGAGATCATCGAGGTCTTCAACGAGCACTTCGGCCACAACCTCAACGCGGCTGACAAGCTCATGGTGGAGGAACGGTTCCAGTCGGTCGTGGACCAACCCGACCTGGAGATGGCCGCCGTCAACAACGACGAGGGCGCTTTCCGGCACGCGTTCGAACCCGCGATGAAGGAGGCCGTGATGGAGCGGTACGAGAGCGGGGTCGAGTTCACCGAGCGCTACTTCGGCGAGCAGGACTTCCAGAGCTCCATCAACCGGGCCATGAGCCGGGCCGCTTATCGGCTGCTGCGCCAGCGCAACGGCCTCAGCTCCGTCTGAGCACTCGGCCCTGCCTGCCGGAAGTCAGCAGGCGGGGCCGAAAGTTGTCTTCGTTGCTCTAGCGAAGGTCGTCCTTCGCGGCGTTCAGAAAGCCTCGCCACTCACTGGCACCGAAGAAGAGTGCGCCGAGCTCGCGATGCTTGGTGTCGCGCATGGCAGCCACCGTCGCCCCGTCCGCTACCTCCACACAGTTCGCTGATCCGGTGCTGTAGCTGGACTTGCGGAAATCAGTCGGTAGGTGTGCCGCCTCCACACAGTTGTTGTCGCCTCCGCTGTAGCTGGACTTGAACCACTGGATCACCGGTACTCCCTTGCCAACGAGTCGATGCGGTCCATCGTGTCAGACGGTGAAAGCGCGGCCTGGCTCAGGTTCCTGAAGGCTTCTCTGTAGCGGCTGACGCTCTCGACACTCTCAAGGTACAAGTCGCCCATCATGCCCTCGATGTAGACCACATCGGGGTATTGGTCCTCAGGGAACGAGAAGATGGTGAAGGCACCTTCCATGGCCGTGTGCGCGCCTGAACTGAACGGGAGCAGGCGTAGCGTCGCTGATTGACTGCTTGCGATCTTGTGCAGAACCTCCAGCTGTTCGGCCATGACCTCTCTGCCGCCGACAACACGCCTGACCACGGCTTCGTTGAGAATGAAGTCCAGGTGGAGGGGCTTTTCCCGCTCGAAGATTCTTTGCCGTGCCATGCGTGCCGAGACACGGCGCTCGACGCTCTGCATGTCATACCCGGGGCGTAGGGCTTGGATGATGGCGCGTGCGTACTCCTCTGTCTGGAATAGACCCGGGACGAGTTCTGAGGAGTAGTACCGGATCAAGTGGGTCTCGTCTTCCAGGGCGACGAACGATCCGGTGAAGACATCCTGGTAGGAAGTCCACCACCCCCGCTTCTTGGAATCCTTCGCCAACTGGATGAGGGCTTCTCGCTGAGGGCTGGCCACACCGTAGAGGTCGAGCAGCCCCTGGATGTCCAACCAGTTCACCCGAGGGCTACGCGCGTTCTCTAGCCGGAAGAGTTTGGAGACGTGCCAGTCCATGTGGGCGGCGACTTGCTCTTGGGTCATATTCGCCTCGGCCCGGAGTTCACGCAGGGCCTGAGCGAGCCGGTACTGCCGCACGGTGGGGATCGGTTCAGCCATCGCATCCTTCGTTCTTCAGCATCGTGTTCTGACTCTGGCATGCCTGTGAACTGCGTTCTTGTGCCCAAAACGGATCTTCTTGGATAATCTACACGCCTTTAACTTGCAGGCTTGTAAGTTGATGCCTGCTGGGTTTTACTGTAGTCGGCTTCACACACTCCGTGGTGCCGAAGCCGTGAATCACGGCCGGGAAGCTGACGTCGCCGGTGCCAGGCGACTTCGGTTTCTCTTCAGGTTGTGGAGGTCGCCTGGCTGCGGATGGGTGACCACATGAAAGCGGGCTCTGGGGGCGAATGCCGCGCCCCCAGAGCCCTCAGACAACACCAGACCCCTGCTCGAAGGAGCTGTGCGTCATGACCATTGTGCCTCGTCCCCGCGTGCCCTTCCACACGCCCACCCCGGGCTTCGAGGGACGGCGCTGGCCGTCCCGCGTCTACCCCGGCGACCTCTCCCAGACCGCCTGGGTGCGCGAGGACCTGCGGTCCGACCTGTTCCGCCTGGAAGACCTCTGCCCCGACCTGACCGAGACCGTGGTCCTGTGCGCCAGCGAGATGTTCGCCAACTCCGCCGACCACTCCCGCTCCGGCCAGCCGGGCGGCCGCGTCATCCGGACCCTGGCCATGCCCACCACCCGCACCCTGCACCTCTCGATCGTCGACGACGGTGCCCGGGACGACGCCCCCACCCGCCCGGAGATCCCGCGCCAGCGCACCGCGGCCGAGTGGGAGGAGGCCGAACGCGGCCGGGGCCTGCTCATCGTCGACGCCCTCGCCGCCCGGTGGGGCAGTCGGGCGGTTGTCGACCTTCCCTTCTGCGGCGGCCTGGGCACCGCAGTGTGGGCCGAGTTCACCCTGCCTGCCGTGGCCGCGCCCGCCGACAGGGAGGGTGCGCGATGACCGCCGAACCCGTCTCCGCCGGGGTCCGTGCGGTCTTGGACGCACCCCGGGGACGGCGCTTCCCGCGCCCCGGCACCCCGCCCTCCCCCACCCGGGAACAGCGCCTGCTGGCCCAGATGGCCGACAACCCCCGGGTGGCCCACCGCCAGGCACACGGCACACTGCCCGCCTGGATGCACACCCACGCCGCCCGGCTGGCCGAACGCGACAACCAGCCCTTCAAAGAGCAGCGCCGACCCCCACCACCACCGCAGCCCCCGCCGGTACCCCCGGTTCCGCCTCCCCGGCCCGCCCCCGACGACGGACCGCCACTGCCCCGGCCCCACCCGGTGCGCCAGCCGCACCCGCGACACCTCCGGCGCCCGCCCCGCCCCCGCAGACCCCGCCGACTGGGCCCCGCCGCCTGGCGCCTGACCGGCAACACCCTCGCCGCCCTCGAGGGAGCACTGGCCCACCACCTCAGCGCAGGCCTGTTGTAACCACACGCCAGCAACCCATAGCGCATAGGGCCGCGCCCGGCCCCAAAGCCCGGCGCGGCCTTCTACCCGCTCCGACCACCCGTCACTTCTCGGCCCTGCCACGAGCCGGTTGTCCGGTTGGGGACCATCGGGCCGCCATCCCCACCCCGCGCCCCCGTAGGATCGCCACCGGAAGGACGCGACAGCCGCGCGGCCGGGCCGGGAGGGCGACGGCCGCGCCCGAGGCGGAATGGGGCCCGGTGCACGCCACACCCGAGCGGATCGCCGACCGTTACGAGATCACCGATCCGATCAGCACGGGCGGGATGGGGCAGGTCTTCCGGGGCTACGACACCGTCCTCGACCGCCAGGTCGCGGTCAAGGTCATCCGGCCCGACCTGGTGGGCGAGACCGCCAAGTACGCGGAGATGGCCGGCCGCTTCCGGCGGGAGGCGCGCATCACCGCCCGCATCGAACACCCCAACGTGCCAGCGGTCTACGACGCAGCGGTGGACACCGACGAAGGGCTCCTCTACCTGGTCATGCAGCTCGTGCGCGGGGTCCCGCTGGGCGACGTCATCAACGAGCACGCCCCGGACCCGATGCCCGTCGCGGCGGCCGTCGCCGTGGCCGCGCAGATCTGCTCGGCGCTCTCCCACGCCCACGCCGTCCCCGTCGTGCACCGCGACCTCAAACCGGGCAACGTCATGGTCGCCGACGACGGGACGGTCAAGGTTCTGGACTTCGGCATCGCCGCCGTCCTGCGCACCGACACGACCCGGATCACCATGACCGGCAGCCAGCTGGGCACCTGCGCCTACATGCCCCCGGAACAAGTCCTGGCCGGAGGGGTCAACCCGCGCAGCGACCTCTATTCGCTGGGCTGCGTGCTCTACGAGACCCTCACCGGCCACAAGGTCTTCTCCTCCGGCTACACCCCCTTCGCCCTGCAGCGGGCGCACGTGGAGGAGCAGCCCCGTCCGCCGTCCAAGCACCGCCCCGACCTGCCCCAGGACCTGGACCGGCTCGTCTTGGACCTGTTGGCCAAGGACCCCGAGGACCGGCCCGCCACCGCACAGGACGTCTACGAACGGCTCGCCCCGCACCTGCCCCAGTCCGACCCCGCCGCCCCCGACCAGCCCCTGCCTCCCGGAGCGCTGCCGGACCCCACCCGCCCGTACCGGCGCCCCATGGGGCCCCGGCCCCGGGCGGCTTCCCCCGCCCCGGCCCGGACGCTGCCGCCCACACTCGTCGAGCCGACCGGCCAGGCGGTGCCCGGACTGGCACCCGGGGAGCTGGCCGAAGCGGACGGCCACGCCCAGGCACTCATCGACGAGGGCCGCTTCGTCCAGGCCGTGGGCGTCCTCGACGACGTCATCCAGCCCGCCGCGGCCGCGCTGGGCACCGAGTCGGCACAGGTCGTCGAACTGCGCCTGCTGCGCGCCACCGCCCTAGTCCTCGGCGACGACGCGGGCCGGGCCCTGCCCGAACTGACCGGCCTCGCCGACGTCCTCGAACGGCAGGCCGGGCAGGACAGCGAACGCGCCCTCCTCTGCCGCCAGCAGGCCGCCTACTGCATGGCCCGGCTGGGCGAGACCACCCGCGCCCTGCGGGCGGCCGAGGACGTCCTCACCAGGATCAGGGCGACCAGCGGGGAACACTCCGAGGCGGTCCTGGACCTGCGCCTGGAGATGGCCCTGTGGCGCCTGCGCTCGGGGGACGCCGAACGCGCCTCCGCGGAACTGCGGCCGCTCTACTCCGACCTGCGCGCCGCCTACGGACCCAACGCCCCCGAGACCCTCCAGGTAGCCGACCTCCTGGGAAGGCTGGGACACGGCCGCGGCTGAGCCACGGACCCCAGCCAGAGCCGAGCCACCCCCGCCAGGACCCGGCCGAACCGGTCGGAACCGAGCAGACCCAGCCAGAAGGAGACCCCTCCCCCATGCCCCAACTCGCCCTGGGAAAGCAGTTCTTCGAGAGCGGTGAATACGACGGACTCCCCCCGTCTGCGCGCAGGAACGTCCGGCTCGCCATGGAGAAGTTCGGCCTCCTCACCCCCGCCGAGCTCAAGGCCGACAAGGGCCTCAACTTCAAGAACCCCCAGGGCCGCCGCAACCGCAGCATCTTCACCTTCAAAGTGGACAACTTCTACCGGGGCGTGGTCCTGGCCCCCGCGAGCGGCGACAGCTACGTGCTACTCAAGGTCATGAACCACGACCCCGCCTACGACTGGGCCAACAAGCAGGACGCGGGCGTCAACCGGCTCACCGGCTCGGTGGAGATCTGGGACGCCGAAGGGCTGGAGCGCCTGACCCCCGAGCTGGAGGAGAGGGCCGCTCCCACCTCGCCCGAGCAGCGGCTGTTCGCCCGGGTCTCCGACGGGGACCTCACCGCGCTCGGCATCCGTGACAAGGTGCTGCGGGCCGCCCGCACCGCCGTGGATGCGGGCGCGCTCGCCGACATCGTCCCGTTCCTGCCCGAGGACCAGGCCGAGGTGCTGCAGTACCTGGCCGCCGGTTTCAGCGTGGAGGAGGTCTGGCGCGACATCGTCGCCCACCGCCCGTCCGGCGCGGTCAGCACGGACCTGGACACCGCCATCCGCAACACCCCCACCCGGGTCCGCCTGGTCTCCGGCCTCGACGAGCTGGAGGACATCCTCTCCCAGCCCTTCGCCGCCTGGCGGACCTTCCTGCACCCGGCGCAGCGCAAGGTCGCCTACAAGGCCAGCTACCCCGGCAGCTACCAGGTCACCGGCGGCCCCGGCACCGGTAAGACCGTCGTGGCCATGCACCGGGTCAAACACCTGCTGGCCTACCTGCGCCCCGACGAACGCATCCTGCTCACCACCTTCACCAACACCCTCGCCACGGCGCTGGGCACGGGCATCCGCCAGCTCGCGGACGAGGTAGCCCGACTGGACCGGCTCGACATCACCACCGTCAACTCCCAGGCCAGCAAGGTCCTGGCCGAGGCGAACGGCGGGCGCTACCCCCGCTTCATCAGCGACACCCAGGAGCTCGACCGCTGGCGCGGCATCGCCTCGGACCGGGGGCTGGAGTGGCCCGCGGAGTTCCTCCAGCAGAAGTACCGGCACGTCGTGCTCGCCCAGCGCCTGGACACCCTGGAGCAGTACCAGGCCGCCACCCGCAGCGGACGCGGCAGCCGGTTGGCCGCCGCCCAACGCGAACCGGTGTGGAAGGCCATGGCCGCCTTCGTCGAGGGTCTGGACAACGACGGGGTGCAGACCCACCTGCGCGGCTGCGACCTGGCCGCCCGGGTCCTGGAGGAGACCGGGCCCCGCTTCCGGCACGTGGTGGTCGACGAGGCCCAGGACCTGCACCCCGCCCAGTGGCGGTTCCTGCGCGCGGCCGTGGCCCCCGCACCCGACGACCTGTTCATCGCCGGCGACCCCCACCAGCGCATCTACGACGCCAAGGTCTCCCTGAAGGCGCTGGGCATCAACGTGGTGGGGCGCTCGCAGCGGCTGCGCCGCAACTACCGCAGCACCCAGCAGATCCTCACCTGGTCCCGGCCGCTGCTGGACGGGGAGAAGGTGGAGTCCCTTGCCGACGGCGGCACCGAATCCCTGTCCGGGTACCGCTCGGCGCTCCAGGGCCCGGCGCCGACCACGCACGCAGCCGATGACCTGGACGGGGAGCTGGACGCGCTGGTGCAACGGGTACGCGACTGGATCGAGGCGGGGGTGGAGCCCTCCTCGGTGGCGGTCGCCGTCCGCGCCGGCTGGGTGGGCAAGAAGGCCGTCGCGGCCTTGAACGGCGCGGGGATCGAGACGTGCGGGCTGCGCGAGGCTGACGACGACACCCCGGGCGTGCGGGTGGGCACCATGCACTCACTGAAAGGGCTGGAGTTCCGGTGCATCGCCGCGCTGGGGGTCGCCGACGGGTCGGTACCCAACCCCAAGGCGATCACCCCGCGGGAGGTGGACGAGCTCCAGCACAGGGCGGACATGATGGCCGAGCGGTGCCTGCTCTTCGTGGTCTGCACCAGGGCCCGGGACCACCTGCACTTGTCCTGGAACGGCAGGCCGAGCCCCTTCCTGACGGAAGCGGGTATCGCCTGAGCCCTGGCGGGGCCGGAACCCGAGCCGTCGCGCGGACGGCACCGCGCGGACCCCGGCCCCGCCCCCGACAGGATCGGAAGCGGCCACCGGCCCCGAAGCCGACACACACCATCCGACACCGGTCATCAGCAGGCCCGCAGACCCGCAACCACCTCCTGCCAGAGGTCCCGAAGTGCCAGAATGGGACCCGTAATGGAACTGAACGGACGCCCCGTCAGCACGGGAGAACTCGCCGGCCTCGCCCTGCAGGGCTACGGGCACTTCACGACCATGCTCGTCGCGGACCTGCGGGTACGCGGCCTCGACCTCCATATGGAACGCCTCAGCCGTGACTGCGTGACGCTCTTCGGCACCGAACTCGACATCCCGCGCGTACGCGAACTCGCCCGCCGCTCCGCCCGCGAGCACCCCTCCCCCTCCGTGGTCCGCGTGACCGTCTACGACCCCTCACTGGACCTCGGCCGCCCCTCCGGGAAGGCCCTCCCGCAGATCCTGGTCACGACCCGCTCCGCGCCCGCCTCTGCGCCGCCACCGGTCCACCTCGGCACCCGGCTGTTCTCGCGGGACACCCCCACGGTCAAGGGCACCGGCCTGTTCGGGGTGATCCGGCAGCGGCGCGCGGCCCAGCTGGACGGGTTCGACGACGCCCTCTTCACGGGCGTGGACGGCCGCGTCTCCGAGGGTCCGACATGGAACATCGGATTCCTGGACGGCTCGGGCCTGGTCTGGCCGCAGGCACCCTGCCTCCCCGGGGTGACCATGCGCCTGGTCGACCAGGTCGCCGAGAGCCTCGGGGTCCCAGTGTCCACCCGCCCTCTCGCGGCCGTCGCGGCAACCAGGACGGCCGGTGCCTTCGTCACCAACGCCGCCACGGGCGTGCGCCCGGTCGCTTCCATCGACGGGGTACACCTCCCGCAGCCCGAACTACTCGGCAAACTCGGCCGGGCGTACCAGGAGTTGCCGGGACAGGCGCTGTAGCCGACCGTGCAGCCCGGCCGCCGGATCCGCTGAACCCTCATGGCTCGGGTGCCTCCATCGGGTCCTGCTCGGCCCGGGCCGCGATGTTGCCGGCCATGGAGCCGAACACGACCCCGTGGAAGGGGGTGACCGCCTTCCAGTACAGGTGGCCCAGCAGCCCGCGCGGGTGGAACAGGGCCCGCTGGCAGTAGACCGTCCGGCCCTCGCGGCGGCCCACGCGCAGTTCCAGCCAGGCGGGACCGGGCAGGCGCATCTCGGCGCGCAGCCGCAGCACCTCACCCGGAACGATCTCCTCCACCCGCCAGAAGTCCAGCGAGTCACCCGCGCGCAGCCGCTCGGGGTCGCGGCGCCCGCGGCGCGGCCCGACCCCGCCCACCGCCAGGTCGATCCAGCCGCGCGCCGCCCAGGCCAGCGGCCAGGAGTACCAGCCGCGCTCCCCGCCGATGCCCTCGATCACCCGCCACAGGGCTTCCGGGGAGGCGTTCACTTGGCGGGCCCGGCGATCGGCGTACAAGCTGCCACCGGTCCAGTCGGGGTCGGTGGGCAGCGGATCGGACGGGGCGCTCGGCCAGGCCGCCGACGACCAGCGCGTGTCCACCCGCTCCTCGCCGATCCGGCGCAGAGCCAGGCTCACTGCCTTGTCGAAGCCGACCCGGTCGCGGTCGCCCACAGCCGCCGCCAGGTCGTCCTCCCCCGCCACCGCGTCGTGCCGCAGCGACTCCACCAGAGGGCGGGCCACCGAGGGCGGCACCGGGGTGATGAGGCCGACCCACAGACTGGACAGCCCCGGAGACAGGACGGGAACCGGGATGATCAGCCTGCGGGCCAGTCCGGCCGCGGCGGCGAACCGCTGGATCATCTCCGCGTAGCTGAGGACCTCGGGGCCGCCGATGTCGAAGGGCCGGTTCGTGCCCTCGGGCAGCTCGTCGGCGCGCACCAGCAGCCGCAGCACGTCGCGCACGGCGACCGGCTGCACCCGGCTGCGCACCCACCTGGGCGTGGTCATGGCCGGAAGCCGTTCGGTGAGGTGCCGCAGCATCTCGAAGGACGCAGAACCCGACCCCAGGATGACGGCGGCGCGCAGCACCACCGCGGGCACCGGCCCCTCCAGCAGGATCCGCCCGACCTCCTCGCGCGAGGCCATGTGCTCGGACAACTCCGTGTCCCGCGGGGCGAGACCGCCGAGGTACACCAGGCGGCCCACCCCGGCCGCGCCGGCCGCCTCGGCGAACTGCTCCGCGCCCACGGCGTCGGTGCGCACGAAACCGTTCCCGCCGCCCATTGAGTGCACGAGGTAATAGGCCGCGTCCACTCCGGCGAGTGCCTCGGCGAGCCCGTCACCGGAGACCACGTCGCCCCGGACCACCTCCACCCGGTCCCGCCAGGGGTGGTCGCGGAGCTTGTTCGGGGTGCGGGCCAAGCAGCGCACCCGGTAACCGGCGTCCAAGAGCTCCGGCACGAGCCGCCCTCCGATGTACCCGCTGGCCCCGGTCACCAGGGCCAGCCGGCCCTCCGGTCCACCCTTCATCCGCGCAACTCCTCGGACCGGTCCTCAGCGGGCTCGGCCCTCGGCCGGGGAACACTCCCGCCGTGCCGCTCCTCCCGGTGCCTGCGGTACGGGTTGTCGGTGGCTAGGCCGCCGCTGAACCTCCCGTACATCCCGAAGGTCATCACCATCAGTCCCACCGCGAAGCTGAAGATCACGTTGGGCATCGAGAAGGCCAGGATGTTGAAGTCGGTGCTCATCAGGTACAGGTTGACCAGCCCGCTCACCACGAACCCCGCACCCACCAGGACGCAGATGGTGGAGGCGTACGTGCCGCCCAGGACCGCCGCTCCCATCAGGAGCGAGCCGATGGCGACCGAGATGAAGCTCAGTGCGCCGTTCGTGGACAGGCCCGCGATGACCTCCCCCTGGGTGTCGAACAGCGGGATCCGCACCAGCAGCCCCGCGGTCCCGAACCCCACCAGGACCAGACCGGTCAGTCCCGCACCGATCCGGTAGACGAGGTCCAGCCGCCGGTCCGCCCGGCGCGTCGTGTCAAGATCCATGATGCTGCCCCTTTCGGTGCTCTCATGACTAGAGTCAGAGGTCAGCGGCCTGCGCCACAAGTCGCACCGCTTTCGCAACGTCTTGGGGTGCCATGACCGACGCACTCACCCCCGGGGCCGCGGCACGCCTCCTCGGGGTCGCACCGACCACCCTGCGCAGCTGGGACCGGCGCTACGGGATCGGCCCCCGGGAGCGCAGTCCCGGGGGCCACCGGCGCTACTCGCCCGCCGACGTCGCCCGGCTCCGGGAGCTGTGCCGCCTGGTGGGTGAGGGCATGCCGCCCGCGGAAGCCGCCCGACAGGTGCTCGCCCCGGGAGCCACACCGCTCCCGGCCGTACCGGAGCCGGCCGTACCGGAACAGTCGGTGCCGGTACCGCCCGCGCCTCGGACACCCGCCCCGGGCCCCGCTTGGCGACCCGGGGGCGACACCCTCCCGCTCGGCGCCGCCACACCCACCCTCCAGGGCGTCGCCCGCGCCGCCATGCGGATGGACTCGGACCTGGTGGAACGCCTCCTCCAGAAGGCCGTCCAGACCCACGGCACCGTCGCCGCCTGGGAGGACCTGGCGATGCCGCTCCTGTACGGGATGGGCCGCAAGTGGGAGGACACCCGGCGCTACGTGGAGGTGGAGCACCTGCTCTCGTGGAGCGTGTCTTCGGTGCTGCGCCGCGTCCCCGCGCCGGCCCCGGACCGGAGCCCCAGCGCCCGCGACCGCTCCGTCGTCCTCGCCTGCGTGCCGCAAGAGATGCACAGCCTGCCGGTGGAAGCGCTGGCCGCCGCCCTGCGCGAAGCCGGTCTGGCCCACCGCGTCCTCGGTTCCTGCACTCCCACGGAGGCGACCGTACGGGCGGTACGGCGCGTCGGCCCGCGCGCCGTGGTCCTCTGGTGCCACTCCGGTGGCGAGCGCGACGCGGAGACCCTCGTGGCGACCGCGCGCACCACCCATTCCGCCCCAGAACGCACGGCCCTCTACACGGCCGGGCCCGGCTGGCGCGAGACCGGGAACGCTCTCCGGATCGCGGACGGACACCTGGGTTCCCTGACCGAGGCCATGGCCGTCCTGGCGCCGTAGGGCTTGCGGGAGCCCTAGGACTTACGGGCGCGCCTGGGGAACCCCGGGGCCCGCGGTCCGAACGAGCGCCACAGGTGTTCGGCGGTGGTCAGCGACATCGCGGCGACCGGGGTGGTCAGGCCCATGGCCAGTTCGCGCGGCAGGCGGGAGTCACCGTCCAGGAAGGCGAGCACGTCGCCCAGGCGGTTGGCGGCGAAGAGCCGGGTGAAGAAGTCCGCGCCCGACACCCGGCCGCTGTCCAGGGCACGCAGCATGATCGCGTCCATCGCCAAGTGGCGGCGCCGGTGCGGGACCGGCGGCACCGGCACCCGGCCCGCGACCAGGGCATCGGCGATCGCCGCCGTCTGCCGGGCCACCCCGCTGAACGTGTAGCCGGTCGAGGGGCGGGTGGCCCCTCCCGCCGTGCCCACTCGGAACAGGCGGCGCCCGGTGCGGGTCGGAAAGCGCGCGTCGGACATCGGAATGACGCCCTGTTCGGCCGCGGTGACCTCCACGTCGGGCAGGCCCACCCGGTCGCAGTAGTCCTTGAGCGCCCGCTCGTACTCGGGGGTGGTGAGCGCGGAGCGGCCGAACTCGGTGTACTCCACGAGGGCCTCGCGGCGCGACAGCGGAAGCACGTAGCCGAAGGCCACCCCGTTCCGCGGCTGGGGCGGCCGCAGGTCCATGAGCACGGCCGCGGCCGGATCGAAGGCGTCCTCGGGTGTGCGCACGAACCACCCGCGGAAGTGCTGGAGGAGCCGGGTACGCCCACCGGACGGCGGGGCGGGCGGCCGGGAGTCGAAGACCCAGCGGGCGGTGCACCGCACCCGCTCACCGTCGGGCGACACGGCGAGGACGGTGGCGTGCCCGTCGCCGTCGGCCACGTCCTCGACGAACAGCCCGCGCTGGTCGAGGTGTTCGTCGGCGGTGGCACGCACGTGCGCCTCGACGTCGGCCGAGCGGAGCATCTTGTAGACGTAGGGCGCGGCCGACGACCGGTGTTCGGCCCCGTCGGCCCCCAGTACGGACAGGTCCTCCCACCGGGCCGCGAGCAGCGGGTCCCACTGCCCTCCGTCGGGCTCCCAGAAGCACCAGGTCCTCGGCGGCGGGGTGTGCGGGCCCGGAGGAGGTTCCAGGAGGGCCGTCCGCAGCGGGGACACGCGTCGCTCGTTGACCCCGCCCATGCGATGGGCCAGGGTGAGCCCTGCGGCCCCGGCTCCGATGATCAGCACGTCGTAGTCGGCCATGCCCCCAGCATGCCCGTCCGGGCGACGAAGGTCCCGCCCCCTGCCGCCACTTGGAGGAGCAATGGTCAGCCCGACCGGGCGGATGAAGACCGGAACGGTCACCGACGAGTTCGACCACGCCGCCGCGGCCTACGACCGCCTGGTCGCGGCCAACCCCGGCTACCACCGCGACCTGCGCACGTCGGCGCGCCGCCTGCGGCTGCCCGGCCGGGGCGCGGGACTGCTCCTGCTGGACCTGGGGTGCGGCACCGGAGCCTCCACGGCCGCCCTTCTGGCGGAGTACCCGATGGCCCGGATCGCCGGGGTGGACGCTTCCCAGGGGATGCTCGACGCCGCGGCGGCCAAGGAGTGGCCGGAGAACGTCACCTTCCACCTGGCACGCGCGGAGGACGTCACCCAGGCCTGGGCGGAAGGGCTGCTCGGCGGCCCCGCCGACGCGGTGTTCGCCGCGTACCTGGTGCGCAACGTGCCCGACCCGGACGCTCTCCTGTCCACGGTGCGCGCGCTGCTGCGCCCGGGTGGGAAGGCGGCGCTGCACGAGTACTCGGTGGCCGACTCGGCCTCGGCCCGGGCAGTGTGGACCGCCGTGTGCTGGAGCGTGGTCATCCCCGTCGGGCGGGCCCTGGTCGGCCGCGCGGACCTGTTCCGCTACCTGTGGCGGAGCGTTCTGGAGTTCGACGGGCGTACCGCCCTGCTGGGCAGGCTGCGCGGCGCGGGCCTGGAGTCCGTGGCCAGCGCGCCGCTGCCGGGCTGGCAGTACGGGATCACCCACACCTTCGTGGGCCGCAGGCCCTTGGCGGGACAGGGCGCGGATGGGGGCTGACGTCAACGACCCGCGCGCCGAAGCGGTCCCCGCTCCCCCACCGGTCGGCCCCCGCCCGGGGCGGAAACCCCGTGTCGCCGTGGTCGGCGGGGGCATCGCCGGGCTGGCGGCCGCCTGCGGGCTGGCCGAGCGCGAGGTGGACGTGGTGGTGTTCGAGCGCGAAACAGGTCTCGGGGGCCGCCTCCGCGGCTGGGACACGACCCTGGCCGACGGCAGCACCGCCACGATGAGCCGTGGCTTCCACGCCTTCTTCCGCCAGTACTACAACCTGCGCGGGCTGCTCCGGCGCGGCGATCCGGAGCTGGGCTCACTGGTTCCGCTGCCGGACTATCCGCTGGTGCAGCGCGACGGCGCGCGGGACCGTTTCTCCGGGCTGCCGACCGCGCCGCCGTGGAACGCGTTCGCGCTCGCCGCCACGAGCCCGAGCTTCCCCTGGACGGAGCTGGCCGGGGTGAACCTGCCCGCGGTGCTCCAGCTCCTGGACGCGGACGTACCCGGTGTCCACGAACGCCTCGGCCACCGCAGCGCCCGGGAGCTGCTGGAGGTCACCCGCTTTCCGAGCACCGCACGCCATCTGGCCTTCGAGGTGTTCAGCCGCAGTTTCTTCGCCGCGCCCGAACAGCTCTCCGCCGCCGAGATGGCGGTGATGTTCCACCTGTACTTCCTCGGCTCCTCCGAGGGCCTGGTGTTCGACGTTCCGCGCTCGCCCTTCCCCCAGGCCCTGTGGGACCCCATGGAGGGGTACCTGCGCGAGTCCGGGGCCGGGTTCCGCACCGGGGTCGCGGTGGATCGCGTCGGCCCCGGGGACCGCCTGCGCCACGCCGTGCACTGGTCGGACGCCGAAGGCGGGGACAGCGCGGAGTTCGACGCCGTGGTCCTGTCGGCGGACCCCCGCGGGCTGCGCTCCCTGGTCGCGGACTCGCCCGGCCTGGGTTCGGCCGGGTGGCGCGAGCGGGTGTCCCGTATCCCCTCCGCGCCCCCGTTCCTGGTGTCGCGCTACTGGTTGGACCGCCCGGTGCGCCCGCACCGGCAGGCGTTCTTGGGCACGGCCGGTTACGCCACCCTGGACAACATCAGCGTGCTGGAACGCTACGAGGACCAGGCGCGGGAGTGGTCGAGGGGTACCGGCGGCTCCGTGGTGGAACTGCACGCCTACGCGCTGCCCGAGGGGTGCGACGCCGGGGCCGAACGGAAATCGCTGTGGGAGCAGGCCGCCGCCGTCTACCCGGAACTGGCCGCGGCACGGCGGGTGGACGCGCGGCACGAACTGCGTGCCGACTGCGCGCTCTTCCCGCCCGGCGGCTACGCGGACCGGTGCGAGGTGGCCACCCCGGACCCCTTCCTGGTCGTCGCGGGCGACCACGTGCGCGTGGACCTGCCGGTCGCGCTCATGGAGGGCGCGGCCACCAGCGGACTGCTGGCCGCCAATGCACTGCTATCCCGCTGGGGACGGTCCGGGCACACCCTCTGGACCGTGCCCCGACGGGGCCGGAACGCGGCCTTCCGCGCGCTGGCCCGCGCCGCGCGGAGCACGTAGCACCGCGTCAGCCCGGCCAGCGGCCGGAGGCACGCAGGAGGTAACGCCGTTCGGCGTAGGCGAGGTCGTCCTTCCACAGGCGGCGCGCCACCATCCGCATGGCCGGTCGGACCGCACCGGCCGCGCGGCGGGCCAGCGCGAAGCCGGTGCGCTCGGACGTGGCGACCGTGGCCTCGATCACCGCCGTACGCGGCACGCCCCCGCGGTCGACACCGAGCGGGGTCGCGTGGGTCTCGACCACGCTGCCCGACCCTTCGCCCTCGACGATGCGCATGACCACCGTGCGGGGCTCGGGGCAGGTGAACTCGGCGCGCACCGGTACGCCCCACCGGCCCGCGACCTTGAAGCCCACGTCCACCACCATCCGGTCCCGCACCGGGTCGGCGCCCTCCGGAACCTCGGTCACCCGCAGCCCCGCGAACGAGTAGGGGTGGAACCACGACCCGTGCCACGGGTCGAGCCGGTTGGCCACCACGTCCTCGGGTTCGCACCGCCCCGCCAGGCTCTCCACGGCCGTGATGCTCCCGGCCGTCTCCGGGCGGCGCGGGACGACAGGCGCGTCCAAGGGCTCCTCTCCCCCGGCCTCGTCCAGGCGGACCCACACGAGCACGCCGTCATCGTGCACCGGGTACGGGCTCCACCCCGGAAAACCGCCCGAGCCCAGCGACAGTCCGTGCCAGCGGCACACCAGGCGCCCCTCGGCCACCGCGCCCCGGCACAGCGGCGCTCCCAGGTGGGGGCAGGCCCCGGGGCCCGCGTGCGCTGTGCCGTCCGGGGTACGCCAGGCGACCAGCTCCGTTCCGGCCACCACACGACCGAAGGGGCGGTCATGGCGCACCTCCGCGCTGGCCGCCAGCACGAACCAGTTCCCGGAGGGGCGGGCGAGCGCTCGCTTGAGCGCCGCTCCGATGACCGGCGGCGAGGCCTCCCGCCAGGTCGGTTCCTGGCGCGACCAAGTGCTCTTGGGCATGCGGCGCAGTGGCAGGCGGCGGGGTTCGGGGTCGGGCAGCGGCATGGGGCCTCCTCGCCTCGGTACCGGGTGGGGATCCGGCTCAACCAGCTCTCGGACGCGGCACCGTCCGCGCCCACAGCGAACGGGCCAGGGCGGGAACCGCCGCGGCCAGCTTCCGGCTGTCGGAGACCCGGTGCCGGACACTCCACACGTCGAAGTCGGCCGCGCTGATCTCGTCCAGGATCGCGCGGTAGAGGCGGAAGGCGGTGGCGACACACGGGCGGGCGACCGGTGCGAGCATCGCCACGCCCGGTTCGGCCTCCCGGTAGAACCCTTGGTTGACGCCGACCAGCTCGGCGACGGCACGGCGAGTCCTCGGGTCCGGGGTACGGGTGCGCGCGCAGTGCTCCAGGAGCTCGCGGTCCACCCGGTGCTCGGCCAGGACGTCCTCCGGCAGGTAGACGCGGCCGCGGCGCAGGTCCTCGGACACGTCGCGGAGGAAGTTGGTGAGTTGGAAGGCCTCCCCGAGCGCCGCGGCGTGCGGTTCGGCCTCCTCCCTGGGAGCGGAGGTACCCAGCACCGGCAGGACCTGGAGCCCGATCACCGCGGCCGAGCCGTACATGTACTCGCGCAGGTGGGCGAGGTCCGGGTAGGCGTGCACGTCGAGGTCCATGCGCATGGACGCCATGAAGGCGGTGAAGTACTCCTCCGGCAGCTCGTACCGCTCCACTGTGTGCGCCAGCGCCCGCAGGACCGGCTCGTCCGGATGCCCGCCCCGGAACACGCGGCGGAGGCCGGCGTCGATCTCGGCGAGCCGCGCCCGCTGGTCCTCCACACCGGTGTCCGGTGCCGGTTCGTCGACGATGTCGTCCACCCAGCGGGCGAACCCGTACAGGGCGTGGATGCCGGGGCGGCGGCCGGGCGGCAGGACCCGGGTCGCGGTGTAGTAGGTGCGGCCGTGGCGGGCGTGCAGGGCCCGGCAGCGGAGGTAGTCGCCGCGCAGGCGCTCCGGTTCGATGCCCGCCGCGTCGAGTTCGCCGGTCCCGGTACTCATCGTGGGCCCCGTGCTTCGGTCCGGGCCACGACGCGCGCGGCCGCCAGCTTTCCCGAGAGCAGGACCGTCGGCAGGCCCACGCCCGGTGTCGTTCCGCAGCCCGCCAGGACCGCGTTCGCGGTGCCCGGAACGGTGTTGCGCGGCCGGAAGGGCCCGGTCTGCGCGAAGGTGTGCGCCAAGGAGAAGGGTGTACCGCGCGCCATGCCCTGTCTGGCCCAGTCGGCCGGGGTGACCAAGCGCTCCGCGCGCACGGACGCGTCCAGTCCGGTCATGCCCCTGGATTCCAGGGTGGCCACCATGTGGTCGCGGTAGCGCGGGCCCTCCCGGTCCCAGTCGACGGCCGCGGCGGCCAGGTTGGGCGCCGGGGCCAGGACGTAGAGGAGGTGGCGGCCGTCCGGTGCCAGGGAGGGGTCGCTGGCGGTGGGCTGGGTGACCAGGAGCGACGGATCACTCATGGTCCGGCCCTCGTCGATGATCTCGGTGAAGGTGCGCTCCCACTGGCCGCCGAAGGAGATGGTGTGGTGGGAGAGCTGGTCCCAGGTGCGGTCGGTGCCCAGGTGGAGAACCACCGCCGAGGGCGAGAACCGGTGCGGGACCGGACGCCGGGAGCGGTGGCCGAGCAGCCGGTGGGCGGCGGGCAGGTCGGTGGTCAGCACCACCTGGTCGCAGGGCAGGCGCTCCTCCCGGTCGGTGACCACGGCGGTGACGCGGTCGCCGCTCCGTTCCAGTGCGCGCACCGACTCCCCGAAGCGCAGGACCGCACCGGCCTTGGCCGCGGCGCCCGCCATGGCCTCGCCGACCGTCCTCATCCCGCCCTTGGGGAAGTAGACGCCAGCGACGGTGTCCATGTAGGCGATGACCGCGTAGGCGGCGAGCGCCCGGTCCGGAGCGACCCCGGCGTAGAGGGACTGGAAGGAGAAGATCCGGCGCAGGCGCTCGTCCTTGAGGTGCCTGCCCACGGCGGGGGCCAAGCGGCCGAACCCGCCCATCGCGGCCAACCTCAACAGGTCGGTACCGAGCAGGTCCAGCGGGGAGTCGAACTGGGCGTCGATGAACGATCGCATCTCCACGTCGTACAGCCGGGTCAGCCACTCGCGCAGCCGCAGGTAGCCCACCGCCTCCCGGGTTCCGGCCGCGCGGGCCACTTCCGCGGCCATCCGCGTCCGGTCCGTGTGGACGTCGATCGTGGACCCGTCGGCGAAGGCCGCACGGTAGGCGGGCGCCAACGGGAGTAGTTCTAGGCGGTCGCGGACGGACTCGCCGACCGCGGCGAACGCCTCGTCGAGGAGTTCGGGCATGGTGAGCACGGTCGGCCCGGTGTCCACCTTGAAGCCGTCCATGTCCATGCGGCCGGCGCGGCCGCCGGGGTGGTCGTCCCGTTCGACCACCACCACGTCGCGCCCGGCGCCCAGCAGGTGCAGTGCACAGGAGAGCCCGGACAGTCCGGCTCCCACGACGACCACGGGGTCTCGTCCGTTTCGCCGAGCCATGTTCTCGGCTCCTCTCGGTGTCAGGTTCACGTACGCGCCGCCGTCTCGGCGAAGTACCGCAGGCCCTCGGCGACGGTGGGTTCCAGGTCGAGAGGGCCGAGGCGGGAGAGCCCGCGTTCGGCGAGTTCGCGACAGCGCTGGTGCACCATGTCCCGAGCGCCTACCCGTTCGAGGGCGCGTGCGGCGCCCGTGGCGTCCACCAGTTCCGGCGGGCCGCCGACGCGGCGCAGCAGCGCCAGCGCCGCGCGGTCACCGCTTTCCTCGGCGAGCCGCAGACCGGTGGCCAGGAGCAGGGTGTTCTTGCCCTCGCGCAGGTCCTCCCCGGTCTCCTTCCCGGTACGGGCGGGGTCTCCGTAGACGTCCGCGAGGTCGTCCCTCAGTTGGAAGGCCACACCAACGTCGGCGCCGTACCCCCGCAGGGCCTCGGCCGTCGTGTCTGCAGCACCGGCCATGGCGCACCCGAGGTGGAGCGGTCGCTCGACCGTATAGGTGGCGGTCTTGAGCAGGTCGATGCGGACCGCGCCCTCCTCGGAGCGATCACCCCGCACCTGTGCCCGGAGGTCGAGGAACTGCCCGGTCATGACCTCGGTGCGCATGTCCCGCCACACCGCGTGCGCGGCGGGCCGGGTGGCGAGCCCTTCCAGTGACTCGTGGAGCAGGTCGTCGGCCCAGGCCATGGCGAGGTCGCCGACCAGGATCGCCATGGACTCCCCGTAGCGGCGCGCGTCCCCGTGGAACCCGCTGTCCCGGTGTTCCGCGGTGTGCGCGGCGTGGAAGGACGGCTTGCCGCGGCGTATCGGAGTAGCGTCCATAACATCGTCGTGGGCGAGGGCGAAGGTCTGGAGCACCTCGATGGCCGAACAGGCGCGCAGTGCGGCCAGTGCGTCGGAGCCGCTGTCGGCTCCGCCCCCGGCGAGCCACCCCCACCACGCCAGGACCGAACGCAGCCGCTTCCCGCCCTCCAAGGTGAAGGCCGCGAGCTGCTCGCCGAGTGAGACGGCGAAGTCCTGGTCCAGTTTGTCCGCCTGGGTGACCCTGCGCTCGAGGTACTCGAACAGCTGGGCGCCCACCTCTGCACGCACGCCTTCTACGTCAGTCGGGAACGGTTTTTCATGCGGTTGCACTGGAGAGACCGAGATGGCTACCTCCCGACCGGTGTCCGTTCTCACCATAAATACCTCGAAATCCGTGCTTCTAGTAAAAGAAACTATTTCACGGAGCACACCTCCGGGGCCAACCGACACGTGGGGCGACACCTAGACTCGGGAGAAGTGATCGGAGGGCCCGTTCACGGAGCGGTAGGGAGATCCATGGACACCGTGCCCAGTACGGAGACCCCTGGGAAAGCGGCCGGGGAAGGCCACGGGCACCGATCGCGCGAGGAGCTCTACATGGCGCTCCAGACCGACGGCCAGCAGCTAGCTGTGCGCCTGGTGCGCCTACTGCATCGGATGGCGGACCGCTCCGGGATGAACCCGACCGACTTCCAGTGCTACACACTGCTACGCGTGGCCGGGTCCCTGACCCCGGGAGAGATCGCGGACAGCCTCTGCCTGTCCACCGGGTCCGTGACCGGCGTGGTCGACCGGATGGAGTCCCACGGCCTGGTCGAACGCGCACCGCATCCGCTGGACCGGCGCAAGGTCGCCGTTCGTCTGGCCGAGGGTGCGGACGGCAGGATCGGGCCCACCGCTCCCGGGATGGGGGAGGCGATGACCGCCCTGCACTCCGACTACTCGATGGAGGACCTGGAGTTGATCGTGGGCTGGCTGGACCGCATCGGCATGACGTTGGACACCCTCATCGAACGCCGGGGCTGAGTCCTCTCTCCGACGGGATCCAACCCCGGAACCGGACCTCACCCACTGCGGCCGACACGACACCCCTTGTCGGCAGTACTCCATGATGGGGCGGCCGCTTTACTGCTGGCCACGGAGCCTCTACGATCCCACGAGACATGTTCACGGCCGGCAGCAGGAACCGGCGATCCAACCCCCGTCCGCCAATCCGTCGGGGCTGGGAAGGAGTTACCATCTCATCCCTGCAGGAGTTCATAAGAGAACGCACCAATCCCCCGGTGTTCTTCACCTCCGGCTTGGTGATCGTCGCCTTCGTGATTCTGGGCGTCGCCTTCACCGATCCGCTGCTCGAGGCCGCCCAAGGCACACGTGACTGGATCGGCGAGACACTCGGCTGGTTCTACGTCCTGGCGACCACGTTCTTCCTGGGCACCGCGATCTTCCTACTGCTGAGCAGGTTCGGGAGTCTACGGTTGGGTCCAGACGACTCCAGGCCCGAGTTCAGCACCATGGCCTGGTTCGCGATGCTCTTCACCACCGGCATGGGTATCGGCCTGGTGTTCTGGGGCGTCGCCGAACCGGTCAACCACCTACACGCTCCCCGTGACGGTGCCCTCGCCACCCCCGAGGGTGAGTCGCCCGCCGTCGAGGGGGCAAGCGAGGCGCTGGCCGCGAGCTTCTTCCACTGGAGCTTCCACCCCTGGGCGATCTACATCGCGGTGGGACTGTCCCTGGGCTACTTCGCCTACCGCAAGGGCCTGCCGCTGCGCCCCGCTTCGGCGCTCTACCCGCTGCTGGGCGAGCGCGCCTTCGGCTGGCCCGGCAACCTGGTCGACATCATCGCCGTGTTCGGCACCATCTTCGGTCTGGCGACCTCGCTGGGCCTGGGCACCCTGCAGATCAACAGCGGTCTCGGCCAGGTGTTCGGAATCCCCAACAACTCGGTGACCCAGTCGGTCATCATCATCGGCATCACGTCGATCGCACTGGTCAGCGTGTTGTCCGGGATCGACAAGGGCCTGCGCAGGCTTTCGGTGCTCAACCTGTGGCTGGCGTTCCTCCTTCTGGTGTTCGTCTTCGCGGTCGGGCCCAAGCTGTGGATGATCAGCGGTATGACCTCGGGTGCCGGGGACTACCTGGCCAACCTGATCCCGTGGAGCCTGTCCTTCCCGAGTCCGCTGGCCGACGAACAGGCCGCGGGCTTCACCACCGCGTGGAGCGTCTTCTACTGGGGCTGGTGGATCTCCTGGGCGCCGTTCGTGGGAATCTTCCTGGCACGGATCTCCTACGGGCGCACCATCCGCGAGTTCATCATGGGCGCGCTGTTCGCCCCCGTCGTCGTGTCGATCCTGTGGTTCGGCGTGTTCGGCGGCTCGGGTCTGTTCTACGAGCTGTTCGGTGACGGCGGATTCCAGGACGGCGACGAGGCGCAGGCCGCCTTCCACCTGTTGGAGGCGCTGCCCATCGCCCCGGCCGTCGCGGTCATCGCTTCGATCCTGCTGATCCTCGTCGTGGCGATCTTCTTCGTCACCTCGGCGGACTCCGGATCCATCGTCGTCG
This sequence comes from Nocardiopsis nanhaiensis, assembly GCF_054778635.1. Classification (NCBI taxonomy): domain Bacteria; kingdom Bacillati; phylum Actinomycetota; class Actinomycetes; order Streptosporangiales; family Nocardiopsidaceae; genus Nocardiopsis; species Nocardiopsis nanhaiensis. Next base: position 12,389 of record NZ_BAAGZJ010000007.1, on the reverse strand, counting down.
ACATGCTCACCAACGGCGGCAGCACCAAGGCGCTGAAGCTCCAGCGCGGCTTCTGGGCAGCCAGCCTGGGGGCGGTGACACTCGTTCTGCTTGTGCTTGGCGGAGAGCAGGCACTCGATGCTCTCCAGGCCGCATCCGTCGTCACCGGCCTGCCGTTCGCGGTCATCCTGATCTTCATGCTGTGGGGTCTGTTCAGGGCCTTCAGCAACGAACCCAAGCCGGGGGCGCCCAAGACGACCCGGGCAGAGGACCAGCGACCGCCCGAACGACGACCCGTCCGACGCACTTAGCTCCACGGACCACTGACAGCACGCGCAAGTAGGGAGGCGGCCGATGGCGCCGAAGAGGTTCAGCAACCCCTTCCACGGGGTCGTCGACATGATCACCGAGATGAACCGCATCTCCGACACCATGTCGACGATAGAGACCAGCCAGGCAGGCGAGCGCGAACGCGGTTACGCCGACGCGTGGAGCCCGCCAACGGACATCCTCGCCCGAGGCAAGGACCTGGTGGTCCGCTGCGAGGTCCCGGGGGTGCAGGAGGAGGACGTGTCCGTCACCTTCAGCCACTCGGTCCTCACCATCACCGGTGAGCGCCAGCGGGACGAGGTCGACGTCGTCTACTACTCCTCGGAGCGGTTCATGGGCACCTTCCGCAGGGAGATCAGCCTGCCCGAAGGGGTGGACGAGAACGACATACAGGCCAGCTTCGACGAGGGTCTGCTGGTCGTGACGGTGCACGGTGCCGCGCACGCCACCGGACCCGCGCAGATCGCCGTCCGCAGGCGCAAGCGCAAGTAACACAGGTACCAATAGGGAACCCCGCCGGAGCACGCTCCGGCGGGGTTCTTCTCGTCCGGAGCCTGAGACGGCCCCGGGCCGGGGTCCAGCGTCCCCGGAGCGGGCTCTAGAAGACGCGGTCGGTCTCGTACGGACCGATCACGGCCAGGGCGCGCGGGCGGCCCAGCATCTCCTCCGCGACCGCGGCCACGTCGCCGGCGGTGACGGCGTCGAAGCGTGCCAGGTCCTCGTCGATGGAGAAGTGGCGCGGCTGGGTGAGCTCGTGGGCGAGCAGGCGGCCCATACGGGCGTTGGTGCCCTCGCTGCCGAGCACCATCGCCCCCTGGATCTGGCCCTTCGCGCGGGCCAGCTCCTCGGCGGTGATACCGGAGGCTGCCACCTTGGCCAGTTCCTCACGGCAGACACCGATGACCTCGTCGGCCTTCTCCGGCAGGCACCCGGCGTAGATCTGGAAGGTCCCGGTGTCGGCGTAGGCCGTGTGGTAGGCGTGCACCGCGTAGGCCAGCCCGCGCTTCTCCCGCACCTCCTGGAAGAGACGGGACGACATACCGCCGCCCAGGGCGGCGCTGAGGAGCCTCAGGGCGTGCCAGCGCGGGTCGGTGCGGGTGAGGCCCTCCGAACCCAGGATGATGTGCGCCTGCTCCGTCTCACGCGACTGCACGACCTGGCCGCCGTACGTGGGCACCGGCTCCCGGAACCCGCGGGGCCCGACCGGGCGGGCGTCGCCCGCCGCCGCCAGGTGGCCGGAGAACATCTCCCGCACCTGCTCGACGACCTTGTCGTGCTCCAGGCTCCCCGCCGCCGTGACGACGAGCTCTGAGGGCACGTAGGCGTCCCGGTACTGCTCGGCGATGCGCTCGCGCGGCAGCGCCTTGATGGTGTCGATGGTCCCGAGGATGGGGCGGCCCAGCGGGGTGTCACCGAAGAAGTGCTCCGCGAAGACGTCGTCCACCAGGTCGGCGGGCTCGTCCTCGTACATGGCGATCTCCTCGAGGATCACGCCGCGCTCGGTCTCCACCTCGTCCGCGTCGAGTACGGAGTTGGCGACCATGTCGCCCACCACGTCCACCGCGAGGGGCAGGTCCCGGTCGAGGACCTTCGCGTAGTAGCAGGTGTGTTCCTTGCTGGTGTAGGCGTTGTGGTCCGCCCCCACACCGTCCAGCAGCGCGGAGATCTGCATCGGGGTGCGGGTCTTGGTCCCTTTGAAGAGCAGGTGCTCCAGGAAGTGCGCCGAACCCGCGTGCGCGGAGTCCTCGTCGCGGGACCCGGTGGCGGCGGAGATCCCGAACGCCGCTGAACGGCCCCCGGGGATGTTCTCGGTGACCACCCGCAGACCGCCGGGCAGTACCGTCCGGCGCACCAGACCGGAGCCCCCGTCGGGCTCCAGCAGCGTCGCGGTCGTACCCGGCTCCTGCTCGGCGGCGGTGGGGACAGAACTCATGAATCCTTCTTCTTCGCGTCGGGGTGTCCAGGAGAGCATACGGGGGCGAACGACGGCGGGGCGGCCGCATCGTGAAGACGCGACCGCCCCGTACCGGGCTCAGGCCTGAGGATCAGGTGTTCTCGGAACGCCCGCCCGAGTTGCGGCGACGGCGGCGGCGCGGGGCGCCCTCGCCCTTGTCATCGCCGTTGCCGTTGCCGGAGTCCTCGTCCGAAGCCTCGTCGGCGTCGGCCTTGGGCGCCGGGGCGGCCTCGGACTCGACGACCTCGACGGGGACCAGGGAGAGCTTCCCGCGGTCGTCGATCTCGCGGATCTCGACCTGGATCTTCTCGCCGATGCCGATGACGTCGTCGAGGTTCTCGATCCGCTGGCCGCCGTGCAGCTTGCGGATCTGCGAGATGTGCAGCAGACCGTCCTTGCCGGGCAGCAGCGAGACGAACGCGCCGAAGGCGGTCGTCTTCACGACGGTGCCCAGGTAGCGGTCGCCCACCTCGGGCATGGTCGGGTTGGCGATCTGGTTGATCGTGTCCCGGGCGGCCTCGGCGGAGGGCCCGTCGGTGGCACCGATGTAGATGGTGCCGTCGTCCTCGATCGAGATGTCCGCGCCGGTGTCGTCCTGGATCGAGTTGATCATCTTGCCCTTCGGGCCGATGACCTCGCCGATCTTCTCGGTGGGCACCCGGACGGTGAGGATGCGCGGAGCGTGCGGGCTCATCTCGGCCGGACGCTCGATGGCCTCCTGCATGACGTCGAGGATCGCCAGGCGGGCGCCGCGGGCCTGCTGCAGGGCCAGGGCCAGCTGCTCGGCGGGGATGCCGTCGAGCTTGGTGTCCAGCTGCAGGGCCGTGATCAGCTCACGGGTACCGGCGACCTTGAAGTCCATGTCACCGAAGGCGTCCTCGGCACCGAGGATGTCGGTCAGCGTGACGAACTGGTCGCCCTCGCTGATCAGACCCATCGCGATACCGGAGACCATCTCCTTCAGCGGCACACCGGCCGCCATCAGGGACATGGTCGAGGCGCAGACCGAACCCATCGAGGTGGAGCCGTTGGACCCGAGGGCCTCGGACACCTGGCGGATGGCGTACGGGAACTCCTCGCGGGCGGGCAGAACCGGCAGCAGGGCCCGCTCGGCCAGGGCGCCGTGCCCGATCTCGCGCCGCTTGGGCGAGCCCACCCGGCCGGTCTCACCGGTGGAGTAGGGCGGGAAGTTGTAGTTGTGCATGTAGCGCTTGGTCTTGTCCGGGTTGAGCGTGTCAACCGTCTGCTCCATGCGCAACATGTTCAACGTGGTCACACCCATGATCTGGGTCTCGCCACGCTCGAAGAGCGCCGAACCGTGCACCCGCGGCAGAATGCCGACCTCGGCGCTCAGCTGACGGATGTCCTTGGGGCCGCGGCCGTCGATGCGGACCTGGTCGCGCAGGACGCGCTCGCGCATGAGCTGCTTGCTCAGGGTCCGGAAGGAGGCGCTGACCTCCTTCTCGCGGCCCTCGAAGTCCTCGGCCAGCTTCTCGGTGACGGAGGCCTTGATCTTGTCGAGCTCGCCCTCGCGCTCCTGCTTGTCGGCGATGGTGAGCGCCTTGGAGAGCTCCTCGCGCACGGCGCCCTCGACGGCGGCGTAGGCGTCTTCCTCGTAGTCGAGGAAGATCGGGAACTCGCCCTCTTCGCGGCTGGCCTGGTCGGCGACGGCCTGCTGGGCCTTGCACAGCACCTTGATGAAGGGCTTGGCGGCCTCGATGCCCTCGGCGATGGTCTGCTCGTTGGGGCCGACGGCCCCCTCGGCGACCAGCTTCAGGGTGTGGACGGTGGACTCCGCCTCGACCATCATGATCGCGACGTCGCCGTCGTCCAGGACACGGCCGGCGACGACCATGTCGAAGGTGGCGTTCTCCAGCTCGCTGTGGGTCGGGAAGCCGACCCACTGGCCGTCGATGAGCGCGACGCGGACACCGCCGAGCGGGCCGGAGAAGGGCAGCCCGGCGACCTGCGTGGACATCGAGGCCGCGTTGATGGCGACGACGTCGTACAGGTGCTCCGGGTGCAGCGACAGGATCGTCTCGACGACCTGGATCTCGTTGCGCAGGCCCTTCTTGAAGGAGGGGCGCAGCGGACGGTCGATCAGGCGGCAGGTGAGGATGGCGTCCTCGGAAGGACGGCCCTCACGCCGGAAGAAGGAGCCGGGGATGCGGCCGGCGGCGTACATCCGCTCCTCGACGTCCACCGTCAGGGGGAAGAAGTCGAGGTTCTCCTTGGGGCGCTTCGAGGCGGTGGTGGCCGACAGGACGACGGTCTCGTCGTCCAGGAAGACCGTGGCCGAACCGGCGGCCTGGCGCGCCAGGCGACCGGTCTCGAAGCGGATGTTGCGGGTACCGAACTTGCCGTTGTCGATGACGGCTTCGGCTGAGTAAACGCCCTCCATGGGCGACCTCCTACTACACGTATTCGGGTTCGACGCGCCGGACACAGCTGTGCCGAAGGCGCGGCGCATTCTTACTCCCGCGTCGTGCCCCGGAGTTGATGACGGCCGGTCATCGATCGAAGCCCACGGCACCGCCCGTACTGGTACGGGCGGTATTCCGGAGACCACTACCGAGGACCGACCCCGTGGACCGGGGAAGCGGCGCGGGTGGTGCGCGGGTGACGTCCGGTGTCGGACTCCACTCCGGTTACACCTTACTAACAAAGAGGGAGCGGCCGAAGCCACTCCCTCCGATCAACCTAGCGGCGCAGACCCAGGCGCTCGATCAGCGAGCGGTAGCGGGTGATGTCCTGCTTGGCGACGTACTTGAGCAGACGGCGGCGGCGGCCGACCATCAGGAGCAGGCCACGACGGCTGTGGTGGTCGTGCTTGTGGTCCTTCAGGTGCTCGGTGAGCTCCGTGATCCGGTGCGTCAGCAGCGCGACCTGGACCTCGGGGGAGCCGGTGTCACCCTCCGAGTTGCCGTACTCGGCGATGATCTTTTCCTTGGTGGCGGTGTCGATCGACACGGCGCTCCTTCACATGAGAGTCGGTACGCAGGGCGAACCCCGGTACATGACAGGGTTCAGACGCGGTGACCGCGCGTACGAACAGTCACCGTCGCGTGTGGCGTGCGCGGCCCGCCGCCGATGGCGTGGGTGCACCGCGCTCCCGCAGGATCCGCGCACCGAGGGGCGCGGCCGACAGCGGGCACACGTGGACAGACCAACCCTACCGCAAACCGGGAGGTGGCACGCCTGTGTACAGGGTGACGGCGGACTCAGACGCCCAGGGTGTCCCGGCAGCGGTCGACGTCGCGGCGCATCGCCACGATGAGCTCGTCGATACTGTCGAACCGCTCCTGCCCGCGGATACGCGCGGTGAAGTCCACGGCCATGCGCAGCCCGTAGAGCTCCAGGTCGTCGCGGTCCAAGGCGTAGGCCTCGACCGTTCGCTCCGCGCCGTCGAACGTTGGGTTGGTGCCCACCGAGATGGCCGCGGGCCACTTGGTCTCGTGCCCCTCCGGCCGGTCCAGCCGGCTCAGCCAACCGGCGTAGACCCCGTCGCCCGGAACGGCCGTGTCCGGGGCCAGGTCCATGTTGGCCGTGGGGAAGCCCAGGAGTTCGCGCCCGCGGGCCGCACCGTGCACGATCTCGCCGGCCACGCGGTGCGGGCGGCCCAGCAGGCCGGCGGCGGTCGCCACGTCGCCGCCCTCGAGGAGGGCGCGGACCCGGGTGGAGGTAATGGTGTCCCCTTCGACGACGAGGCGCACCCCGTCCGCCGTGAAGTCGTACTTCTCCCCCAGCTCGGCCAGGGCGGCGACGTTCCCGGCCGCGCGGTGGCCGAAGCGGAAGTCCTCACCGACCACCACTGCCGCGGTGTGGAGGCGGTCGACCAGCACCCGCTGGGCGAACTCCTCGGCGCTGAGCGAGGACAGTTCCTTGGTGAAGGGCAGGACGCACACGGCGTCTGCCTCGTACGAACCCAGTAGCTCGATGCGCCACTCGACCTGGGTCAGGACCGGGGGTGTGGCCCCGCGCAGCACACTCTGCGGGTGGGGATCGAAGGTGACCACCACCACCGGGAGCCCCAGTTCGCGCCCGCGGGCCACCGCGGTGGCGAGGATGGCCTGATGTCCGCGGTGCACACCGTCGAAGACACCGACCGCCACCACGGACCGCCCCCAGTCGGCGGGAATGTCCTCCAGCCCGTCCCATCGCCGCACGTTCGGCTCCCCTTGTTCGTGGTCGTGATATTCGTCCGCCTCAAGCCTGCCACGTCGGAGACCGCGCATCCGACACGCACCCGGTGTGGCCCACCGCACTCGGCCACCGCTCTGCCGTAGGCAAAGAAGGGTTGGCGTTGCGTGGACACCCGGTTTACCGTGCCCGGATGGCGATGATCGACACCGGTACGACGAGGCTGGCCTACGACGAGTCCGGGACCGGGCCCGCGATCGTTTTCGTGCACGCGGGTGTGGCCGACCGCCGGATGTGGGACCACCAGTTCGCGGAGTTCTCCAAGGACCACCGGGTGGTGCGCTACGACTGGCGCGGCTACGGGGACTCGGCCGACCACGAGGGCGGTGTCCGCCACCACGAGGACCTGCTGGCACTGATGGACGCGCTGGACATCGGCGAGGCGGCCCTGGTCGGCGCGTCCTACGGCGGCGCCTACGCGGTCGATGCGGCCTTGCAGGCCCCCGAGCGGGTCAACCGCCTGGCGCTGGTGTGCCCGGGGATGTCGGGGCACGTGTGGCCGGAGGCTTTCGTACGGGCCGGCCAGGAGATGGCGCTGTCCGCCGTGGCGCAGGATCGCTTGGCCGCCTACCAAGCGGGGAACGCGACACCCGACCAGGCCGACGTGGCGGCCATGGCCGAGGCGCAGGCCCGGTTCATGGTGCTGGGCCCGGGGCGCCTCGACGAGGAGATGCCCGCCGAAACCTGGGACCTGTCGCTGCTGATGCTCCGCGAGATGTACACGCGCCGCTGGGCGAGCCCGGCCAACCACACCGAGTGGCCCGAACACCCGGCGGCGGACCGCCTGGCCGAGATCGGCGTCCCCACCCTCGTGGTCAAGGGCCTGTCCGAGGTCCCCCAGGTCCAGGAGGTCGCCGACCGCTACGCGAAGGGCATTCGGGGGTCCCGGCTGCTGGAGATGCCCGACACCGGCCACCTCCCGTCCATCGAGCGCCCCGGCGAACTCACCGCCGCCCTGTCCGAGTTCCTCAAGGAACCTCCCCGGCACCCTTGACGTGCAGGTACGACCTTGAGGTTGCTGAACTTCCGCAAGGTCCGCACACAGCCGGTGACATCCCGCTAACTTCACCCATGTGAGCAGTACACAGACATCAGAGCTCGAAGAAGTGACCTTCCAGCCACCTCCGCATAATGGTGGCATGCCAGGTAGCATAAGTGTCATGAGTGGTAACACCAAGAAGTACTCAGTCACGCTGCCCGAGGACCTCGCCGAGGACGCGCGCGACCGTAGCGGTGGATCCGGCCTTTCCGCCTACGTCACCAACGCGGTCAGACGCCAGCTACAGCGCGACCAGCTAGCTGAGCTGGTCGAGGCGATGGAGGCAGAGAACGGGCCTGTTAGTGACAAGCGGATGAGCGAGATTCGCGACGAGATGCACCAAGCGCTGTTGGCGCAGGGCGTCATCCCACCGGACCCCGCTCGGGAACGAAAAGAGAACGAGGCCGCGTGAACGCCACCCCCCGTACACCGGCCAGGTCCCTGGTACTGGACAGCGAGGGTCTCGCCGGGGCGGTCCGGAGAGACCGCCTGATCAGCGAGTGGATCGCCACCGCTCATCGAAATGACATGACTGTTTCGACCAGCGCGGCCACGCTCGTGGAGGTGGTGCATCCCAAGATCAAGCGCCCCGCGTTGGAGTGGACACTCTCCCGGATCGTCGTGGAACCGGTCACCGACCAAGTTGCACGAACGGCGTGTGCCCTGCTCTCCGGGGCCGGTCAGCATGGGCACAAGCACGCGATCGACGCCATGCTGTGCGCAACCGCGCTCAACGCTGAGGCCCCCGCCGTCATCCTGACATCTGATCCAGACGACCTTCGGGCCCTGTGCGCGGGTAGAGCCGCGATCATCAAGTTATGACGCCGCTACGCATATGGGGTGTCATCAGCGGAGGTGTTGTTGAGAGTGGATGAGAAGAAGCTTGAGGAGCTGGCCGAGTACTACGACACCCGTGACATCAGTGCGGAGATCGCGACCGCCGACCTGAAGAAGTGGGAAGAGCCCACAGAACCAGACGCTGACAAGCTGGACCAGTAGCCACCGGTCATCTCCAGTGTGGTCAGGAAGGCGGTTGAACTGGCCTCGCGCCGCACACCCCGGCCCCCAGGGCTCAGGCCGGGGCGAAGACCACTACGGGTTTCATGTGGCCGGGGCGGTTCTCGCCCAAGGCCACCACGGTCCCGTCCGGGGCGAAGAGGCCGATCGGCCCCTCTCCGAGCGAGCTCGCCCCGATGCGGTTGCCGTGCCGGATGGCGCGGGTCTCGTCCTCGTCCATGGTGCGCACCGGAAAGGCCACCGCGACGGCCTGGGCCAGCGGGACCTGGGTGAACTCCTCGGCGAGCTGGTCGAGGGTACGCGCCTGCGACAGGTCGTAGGGGCCCACCCGGGTGCGGCGCAGCGCGGTGAGGTGGCCGCCCACCGCCAGATCCTCACCCATGTCACGGGCGAGCGAGCGGATGTAGGTACCGCTGGTACAGCTGATGACCGCGTCCACGTCCACGAAGGCACCCTCGGGGTCCGGGGTGCGGCGGATGCCGGTCACCTCGAACCCGGTGACGGTGACCTCGCGGGACTTCAGCGCCACTTCCTTGCCCTCACGGGCCGACTTATAGGCCCGCTTGCCATCCACCTTGATCGCGCTGACCTGCGGCGGGACCTGCTGGATGGGGCCGGTGAGCTTGGCGACGGCCGCGTGGACGTCCTCGTCGGACACCCCGGAGGCGTCCGCTCGGGTACCGGGCTCGCCCTCGGCGTCGTCGGTGTTGGTCACCAGGCCGAGCCGGATCGTGGCCTCGTAGGTCTTCTCCGTCAGGGTCAGGTGACCGAGCAGCTTGGTGCCCTTCTCGATCCCCAGGACCAGGACCCCGGTGGCCATCGGGTCCAAGGTGCCCGCGTGCCCCACGCGTCGGGTGCGCGCCAGACCCCTGGTCTTGGCGACCACGTCGTGTGACGTCCAGTCGGCGGGCTTGTCGACGACCAGGACACCGCTCTCGGCCATGGGACTCCTCAGGGATGTGGAAAGGGAAGGGTGGCGGTGCTGGTCGCACCGCCACCCGAAGGGGTGTTACTGGTCTTCGTCCTCGACCTCGCGGGGGACCTTGTACGGGTCCGCCTCACCCGCGGGCTCGGCTCCGGTGGCCCGCTGGGCCACTTCCTCGTCGGACTTGCGCGCGTCGACCAGCAGCTTCTCGATGTGCTGGGCGTTCTCCTGGACCTCATCGATGATGAAGGTCAGGCTCGGGGTGTGCCGGATACCGGTCTGCCGACCGACCTCCGTTCGGATCACACCCTTGGCGCTCTCCAAGGCGGCCGAGCTGGCCGCCTTCTCCTCCTCGGAACCGAACACCGTGTAGTACACCTTCGCGTCCCGAAGGTCCGCGGTGATGCGGGCGTCGGTCACGGTGACGAATCCCAGGCGCGGATCCTTGATACGCCGGTCCAGCATCTCAGCGACGATCCGCTGGATACGGTCCGCGATCTTGCGCGCGCGTGCGGCGTCAACCATCGTCAGTCTTCCTCTTCGTTGAAGAGCCGCTGCCTGGCGGAGAGCAGCTCCAGTTCGGGACGGCCCGCGACGAAACGCTCGCAGGTGTCCATCAGGTCCCGTGCGTGGGCGGCGGTCGGCGCGACCACCGCCACACCGATCTTCGCCCGACGGTAGAGGTCGTGATCCCCGACCTCCGAGACCGACACCGAGAACTTCCGGCGCAGTTCGGCGATGACGGGCCGGACCATCGAACGCTTCTGTTTGAGCGAGTGGACGTCTCCGAGGAGGACGTCCAGAGTCAGCGCCCCAACGTACAAGTGATCACCTGTGGTGTTGTGTGAGCCGTCAAAGGCGGGGCCCCGGACACGCTCGTCCGGGGCCCCAGGTGGATCAGTCCGCGCGACTAGCTAGTCGCGGGGCTTCTCCCGCATCTCGTAGGTCTCGATGACGTCCTCGACCCGGATGTCGTTGTATCCGACGCCGATACCGCACTCGAAGCCGTCGCGGACCTCGGTCGCGTCGTCCTTGAAACGGCGCAGCGAGTCGACGTTGAGGTTCTCCGAGATAACCCGGCCCTCGCGGATGAGACGCGCCTTGCTGTTGCGGCGGATGATCCCGTCGCGGACGATCGAACCGGCGATGTTGCCGATCTTCGGCACCTTGAAGACCTCGCGGATCTCGGCGCTGCCGAGCTGGACCTCCTCGTAGATGGGCTTGAGGAGACCCTTGACGGCGGCTTCGACCTCGTCGATGGCCTGGTAGATGACCGAGTAGTACCGGATGTCGACGCCCATGCGGTCGGCCAGCTGGCTGTTCTTGCCCTCGGGCCGAACGTTGAAGCCGACGATGATCGCCTCGGCGGACGACGCCAGGTTGATGTCGTTCTGCGTGATCGCACCGACACCGCGGCCGATGATCCGGATGCTGACTTCCTCGCCACCGGCATCGATCTTGAGCAGCGACTCCTCGAGCGCCTCGACCGAACCGGACATGTCGCCCTTGATGAGGAGGAGCAGCTCGGAGCGCTCGCCCTCCTTGATGGCGGACTGCCAGTTGTCGAGGGTGACCCGGCGGGCCGACTTCGCCTGCTGCGCGAAACGCTCGCGCGCCTCACGCTGGTTGGCGATCTGACGGGCCACACGGTCGTCCTTGACGACCAGGAAGCTGTCACCGGCGCTGGGCACGTTGGTCAGACCCAGTACCTGGACCGGACGGGACGGCTCGGCGCTCTGGACGTTCTCGCCGTGCTCGTCGAGCATGGCGCGGACGCGTCCGTAGGCGTCGCCGCAGACGATGGAGTCCCCGACGTGGAGCGTGCCGCGCTGGACCAGCACCGTGGCCATGGAACCGCGACCGCGGTCCAGGTAAGCCTCGATGGCCAGACCCTGCGCCGACATGTCCGGGTTGGCCTGGAGGTCCAAGGCCGCGTCGGAGGTCAGCACGATCGACTCCAGGAGCGAGTCGATGTTGTCGCCGCGGAGAGCGGAGATGTCCACGAACTGGACGTCGCCACCGAACTCCTCGGCCACCAGGCCGTACTCGGTCATCTGGGCACGCACCCGCTGCGTGTCGGCGCCCTCGACGTCGATCTTGTTGACCGCTACGACGATCGGGACTTCGGCCGCCTTGGCGTGGTCGATGGCTTCGGCCGTCTGCGGCTTCACGCCGTCGTCGGCCGCCACGACCAGAACCGCGACGTCGGTGACCTTCGCACCACGGGCACGCATGGCGGTGAACGCCTCGTGACCGGGGGTGTCGATGAAGGTGATCCTGCGCTCTTCGTCGTCCACCTCGGTCGCGACCTGGTACGCACCGATGTGCTGGGTGATCCCGCCGGCCTCGCCGCTGACGACGTTGGCCTTGCGGATGGTGTCCAGCAGTCGGGTCTTACCGTGGTCGACGTGACCCATGACGGTGACCACCGGCGGGCGCGGACGGAGGTCGGCGTCGCCGCCCTCGTTCTCGCCGAACTCGATGGAGAAGGACTCCAGGAGCTCGCGGTCCTCGTCCTCGGGGCTGACGACCTCGACCCTGTAGGTGAGCTCCTCGCCGAGCAGCTGCAGCGTCTCGTCGGGCAGCGACTGGGTCGCGGTGACCATCTCACCCAGGTGCATCATGACCTGGACGAGCGACGCCGGGTTGACGTCGATCTTGTCGCCGAAGTCCGACAGCGAGGCACCACGCGACAGACGGATCGTCTGGTTGTTGCCGCTGGGGATCTTCACGCCGCCGAAGGACGGGGCCTGGAGATCGTTGAACTCCTGACGCCGCTGCTTCTTGGACTTGCGGGCGCGTCCGGGACGACCACCGGGACGGCCGAACGCACCGGCCGTTCCGCCACCGCGGCCACGGCCACCGCCGGGACGGCCACCGAAACCACCGGGACGACCGACGCCACCGGGGCGCGGACCCGCACCAGCGGGAGCGCCGCCACGGCC